>JAUIIF010000277.1 GCA_030431945.1 Bacteroidia bacterium
CGGTTGTTTACTATTCTGTTGCTTCGGTCCGGAGGATACGCTCCTGACTTACTTGACCATAATCGGCAGGCGGGCCATGGTGTTTTCCCAACCGACCACCAGGTCAAGGTTTCCATTCCCCTTGTCTACAAAGGTCATGGAAAGCGCTTCCAGTGTTGCCGGTGTTTTCTCCGTTTTCGCTTTTACCGTAACGACGTTATCCTTAGCATCATGGTTGGCATTACCCCAGCTCTGGACGTTCTTATGGATGATGAACTCCCATTCGCCTTCGTTAACTTCGGCGAAAAGGCCGTAGGTACCGGCCTTGATCTCCTTGCCGTTGATGGTAACGTCTTTGAAGAAAGTAATAAGGGTGGTTTCATTGGCCCCAACACGCCACATTTCGCCGTACTTCAACAAGTCGCCGAAAATTTTTCGTCCCTTCATTTGCGGACGGCTGTATACGACCCGAACCTGTGGCTCATTGGCCGCCAGGTCCTTTTCCTCCAGCAGGTTCCGCAGCCGGCTCATGTTCGGAAATTGGATAAGGTCCATGGGGCTGGCATCGTCACCCGCAAAGGAGGGGGGGCTCAGGTTAATGGGCAGCGCAGCGCGCGTCTGGTCCCATTCGAAAAGCATGTATACCTTATGCTCGTCAACTTCCTGAAAACCAATAGAAAAAGACTCGCGCACCTGATCTACCTTAATGGCGGGAACCTTGATGTGGACAATGTCTTTGGTAACATCACGGTTATTCGTACCGCCGATAAAGCGCTCTGTAGAAAGCTTGATGGTCCAGGCATTCTGATCCAGGTTTGCAAACATGGTGTAGGTTCCGGCAGGAACCCGGGTGGTTCCGATTTCCACGGGCTGGTAAAAAGTTACTTCCGTGGCCTCATTTGCGCCCAGGCGCCAGTCTTTGCCAAAGGGCTCCAACTCACCAAAGACGTTACGTTCTTTTTTCAGCGGGCGGCTGTACAAGACTTTGATTTTTTGGTTGCGGTCGGGGTCTTCCGCGTCCAGGTAGTTGGCAAAAGCCGCACTTCTGGGGTAATGCGCCGCGTCCATCGGGCTTTTGTCCAAGCCGCCGAAGTTGACGTCCTGCGCCTGGAGGGTTACCGCTCCACTGAGCAGGAACAAACTGCAGAAAAGAAGAAAAGAGTATCTCATGCTATTGTTTGGTTAATTTAGGCGGCGAAAATACTACAATTGTCAGACTTTATCCTTTGCTACTGCTTTGGGGCGCGGACGCAGGTGCAAAATTAATTACTTAATGCCCGCAAAGACGGTTGCCGACAGTTGCTGCAGACATTGCACCTGCGATCGCGCCACCTGACCATTAGTGACAGAGGTCATTAGTACCTAAGCCGGATGTCCGTAGAATTTTTGTGGGGTGAAGAGGTGCCGGAACCGGAGTTTAGCCATAGCTGAGGACTTGTTTTTTATGACGACAGCGCGCAAGAGACCAAGCAGAAACTCACGGATAATTAGCGTACTGTGTTCTTGACTTCACCATATCAATCAAGAAAGCACAAAAGGCCGGCGCAGCTGTTTCGACTTTATATCCTTAGCTTAGCCAATGACCAGCCAAACGAGTATGCGCCATCGATTTCTGTTGACCACCTTCTTTCTGATACTCTCTCTGGGGCTGGGTCTTGCCTTTGCAGAAAGTCTGCCAGAGGGAATCAGTTCTCCGCCACAACAAGCAGCCAGACTAACCTCTGATGACCCGTTCACGACAATGATGCAGGTCCTCACCCATAAAAGATGTGTCAACTGCCACCCGAACGGTGATCGTCCACGCCAGGGCGAGGATAGTCATTATCATAACTTCAATGTACAGCGGGGCCCGGACGATCACGGCGTGGCTGGTCTGCAGTGCAGTACCTGTCATCAGGCAGAAAATAATGACTATGCCGGAGTGCCCGGTGCACCTGAATGGAGCCTGGCCCCACTGGAGATGTACTGGGAAGGACTCAGCCGCGTGGAAATCGCCCGTTCCATGATGGACCCGGCAAGGAACGGAGGCAGAAACCTGGAAGAAACCGTAAAGCACCTCACTGAGCACAAACTCGTGCTCTGGGCCTGGGAGCCGGGAGTCGATGCAGCAGGCCGCCCGCGGGAAGTCCCCCCCGTCCCCCTGGAAGAATACATCCAGGCAGTAAAAGCCTGGGCTGCCGCCGGAGCCGTTATTCCGGAATCCTGAATTGGTGCTTCTCCATTATTCGACCGCATGGGGTGCGCCCTGCTTCAATCCAACTCTTTATGCCAACCACTTTCATTCTAAACGGCCGCCCCGTTACCGTCCAAGCCGACCCCAACAGCCCCTTACTCTGGGCCATCCGGGATGAGCTCAACCTGAAGGGCACCAAGTTTGGCTGCGGCAAAGCCGCCTGCGGGGCTTGTACCCTGCACGTGGACGGTAAAGCCGTCCGCTCCTGTTCTTACGCCGTAAAATTTGCTGAAGGCAAATCCATCACCACCATCGAAGGACTCAGCCAGGAAGGTAAGATCCACCCCGTACAACAAGCCTGGATGGAAGAAATAGTGCCCCAATGCGGCTACTGTCAGCCAGGCTTCATGATGGCAACGGCTGCGATGCTGGCCGAAATTCCAGACCCAACGGACGAAGACATTGACCGGAACATCGTGAATGTTTGCCGCTGTGCCACTTACTACCGGATGCGTAAAGCTATTCACCGCGCAGCAGAAATATCCAATACGCCTTCCTAAAATCAAGTCTGATGTCAGTTAACAAAGAAGAAAAACAAGGCTTCTCCCGGAGAAAATTTCTGCTGCGTGCCACCATCGGCACCGGGGTGATGCTGGGGATAGCATACGGTAGTACGCCCCTGATCCGCCGAAAAATTGCCGGCGTAGCGAATAGTGCGGAAGCCCCTTACCAGGGTCCTACTGACGATCCAAAGTTGTGGTTTGAGGTGACGGCTGGCAATCAGATCATCATGCACTGCCCCAAGGTGGAGATGGGACAGGGCACCTTTACCGGCCTGGCCCAGATTGCTGCCGAGGAGCTGGAAATCGGGATGGAGCAGATAAAGGTGGTACACGCCAGTAGTGCCAGTGGAAACATTGATCAGTTTGCAACCGGAGGAAGCACCAGCATCGCCAGCCTCTGGGTGCCGCTACGGCAGCTGGCCGCCACGATGCGCGAAATGCTCCTGCGGGCAGCGGCCAGTCAGCTCAATCAACCCGTGGCCGGCTTACAGGCCCTGAACGGCGTAGTTTCCGGCAACGGAAAATCCCTTACCTACGGGGCCATTGTTGCCGCGATGACGGAGTGGACGGTTCCGGAAACCCCGGCGTTGAAAGACCCCGCGACTTATCAGCACATCGGCCAGCCTTACCCCCGGGTAGACCTGCAAGACAAAGTGATGGGCGCGCCCATTTTCGGCATGGACGCCACGCTGCCGGGAATGGTTTACGGAGCGGTTGTCCGGCCACATACTATCGGGGCCACTTTTGCGGGAGCCGACATTTCGGAGGCAGAGGGCATGCCGGGCGTAATCAAGGTGGTGCTGGAAGAAGACTTTGTCGGCGTCGTCGCCAATTCCTACGTGGAGGCCGAAAATGCCAAACGCAAGATCAAGGCGAGGTGGACGACGGAAAAGGTTTGGCAGACGGCCGATATTGAAGCCATGATTAGAGTTGGCCAGGGTAAGGACGTCACCATCCAGAAAGAAGGGAATACCGCTGCTGTTCTGGAGCAGGTGTCAGCTAGCGTGATTACTGCGGAGTATTTCAGCCCCATTGGCGCGCACGCCCAGATAGAGCCTAACGGCACGTTGGCCTACGTCGAAGAAGACCAGGTAACGTTGATGCTGTCTACCCAGGTCGTGAAAATCACCCGCCAGGAGGTGGCCGAACGCCTCGGCCTGAAGGAAGAACAAGTGATTATTCAGCCTACCTTCCTGGGGGGAGGTTTCGGGCGGCGGCTGCATACGCCGAATGCGATGCAGGCGGCCGTCATGTCCAGAGCCGTCGGTAAACCGGTGAAAAGCTTTTTCACCAGAAAAGAGGAATTCCAGAACGATACTTTCCGTCCGCCTACTCACAATGTGCTGAAGGGAAAACTGTCTCCGGAAGGGCGCATTGAAGCCCTCGAGCATCATATTTCCAGCGGTGACGTCATGTACGGCTCCCCACTGTTACCCCGCATCCTGCAAACCGTCATCGGCTCAGACATTGGTGCCTGGCGGGGTGGAATGATCCAGTACCACGGCATTCCGAATTACCGGGCCGTGAGTTGGCGCGTGCAGCTCCCCTTCGCCACCAGCTGGTGGCGAAGCCTCGGGCTGCTGGCCAATACCTTTGCCATCGAAAGTTTTATGGATGAGCTTGCCGAGCAAGCCGGTAAGGACCCCGTATCCTTCCGTTTGGAGCACCTTACGGACAGCCCGGCTGACGTGCGGCTGGCCAAAGTGATCCAGAAAGCTGCCGAACAGGCCGGTTACCAGAATACCGCCAGTAACGGGCGGGCCATGGGTTTTGCCGCCAGTACCGATGCCACTACCCCCTGCGCCCAGGTAGCGGAAGTGTCCCTACAGGACGGTAAGCTGAAGGTGCATAAGGTTACTTGTGTTCTCGACCCCGGCTTGGTGATCAATCCCGACCAGGTACGGGCCCAATGTGAAGGGGCAATCATAATGGGGATAAGTTCCATCCTGTACGAAAAAATGGAGGTGGAAGACAACGAACTCCACCCCATCATCTACGGTGCGTATCAGATGGCCCTGCTGAAGGATGCACCTAAAGAAATTGAGGTGATTTTACTGGAGAACGACGCTACCCCGGGCGCCGTAGGGGAGCCTCCGCTGGGCCCGATCGGTGCCGCAATTGCCAACGCAGTTTATCGCCTGACGGGGAAACGCCATCGCCGTTTCCCCCTTGAAGGATAAGCTGGTCGCAAAGCAGTGTTTGCCATACCCTGCTCCCCGGAAAGCTTGTTCCCTGCTTTCCCGGCTCCGTTTACGCACTTTGTTGCCGGGCCTGGCTACGCAGTTCCGGAGCAGTGGCCACCCTTGCGCCCTGCGGCACGCCGCCCTGCTTCAGCTCCTGCAGCAAGCCCCGGAGGTAGCCCTGGGTGATGTGTGCTCCGCGCAAAAAATCAGGTTCCTGCATTAGCATACGGTGAAGAGCCGGCAGGTGGTAATAAGGTACGGCGGGATACAGGTGGTGCTCCAGGTGCAACCCGACATTATGGGGCGCGATGAAAAAACGCTCCACCCAATTGGCCTTAGTCGTCCGGGAGGAACTCAAAGCATCCTCGTAGGCCAATTCACCAAAGTGTTCGGCTACGCTGCGAATGTACTGAAACATGAAAAAAGTGCTGAAATAAGGTACTATCCAGTACAGCAGGTATTCCGGCCACAAACCAAACCAGGTAATGCTGCCGAAAAGTAAAAAGTAGTACCCGAAACGCAAGGGCTTACTATCCGCGTTGGTACGTTGGGAAGTACCGCTGTGCTTAAAGCGCTTCAGGAACCAGAGGGCATCCATGGCGCCCTGATACAGAAAGAAATAGGAAGCGACCATTCCTAAAAACTCCGTCCGGGACTGCGGAAAAGTAAAAGCACGTTTACCAAGTTTTGCCACCCAGTCCGGATCGTGGTCCGTATTCAGGTGCGTATGATGCCGCAGGTGATTGTCGCGGTATTTGTCGAGGGAAGAGAAAATGGGGTACATCACCAACAGGTTCGTCAGCAGATCATTCCATTTTTTGCTTTTCAGGAAGCGGAAGTGCGCCGCATCGTGCATCAGAATAGCCAGTGCGTGCATTCGGGCTCCGATGATCAGGACGGCCACGGGGTAAAACCACCAGCCGAGTACATTCGTGGCCAGGTAAATGGTGGCAATAATCAGGGCCCAGTTCCAGGCTGTATCCCAAGCGTGGATGGCGGGACGGGTTTTAAATAAGCTGCGGAATTCCGGTGATTCCAGCTGATCCAGCAGCCGGGTTTCAATTGAGGATGACATAATGTTGGGTTTAAAAAGCTAAGGTGTTCCGTAAATACGGGTCAAAAGTAGGGTCGCCCAGGCACCCCCAAAAGGGGGTTTATCCGGAACTTAAGGGAGGGTTTATACTTGTTTTGCCCCGAATCCCCACAATTCCTGCACGCCGAACAGGGTGGCCTTGACGCCAGGTTGCTGCCGGAGCGGCAACGGACTGCGCTGCCTACGCCTTCTCGTCGGCCGAGGCGCGGGCTCCTCTGGCATGAACGAAGGTGCATCACGTTGCGGAGCTTCGCTCTCGTCAAACTCGAAGGCCGGAACCTGTTCGCCCACGTGGTCGTGAGCTGATGCGCTGTCGACATCGATGCCGGCAAAGCCGGTCGATTCCTCGGGCGTCGACACCGCTGACAAAG
>JAUIIF010000278.1 GCA_030431945.1 Bacteroidia bacterium
CCTACCTGCCCGGCGATTTTAAATTTCCCCGCCAGGCCATCCTTGTTCTTATTTTTTATTTTCAGGTAATCGTCCGTGAACCCAATGGCCCCCATCCAGACGGTAGCCACCAGCATGGTGATCAGGTAAACGTTGGTCAGTTTTCCCATCAGCAGACAGGGAACGACGATGGCCAGCAGGATAATGATACCGCCCATAGTGGGCGTACCGGCCTTTTGGGCCTGGCCCTTCAGCCCCAGGTCACGAACGGATTCCCCCATTTGCAGCTGCTGGAGGTAGCGGATGATCCGGCGCCCCGTTACCATACTGATGAGTAAACTCAGGATAATGGCAATGCCGGCCCGCACACTCAAAAAGTCGAGCAGGTTATTCCCTGGGAAGTCTCCCAGCAGTTGTTCCAGCCAATCAAAAAGGCTAACTAACATGGGCGCGGGCGTTAAGAGCGTTGGTCAATTCCAGCTTATCGTCAAAAGGGAAACGTTCCCCCTTGATTTCCTGGTAGGTTTCGTGGCCCTTGCCAGCCACCAGAATAATGTCTTGTGGCTGGGCGAGCTGGACGCTGGTACGGATGGCACTACGACGATCGGAGATGCGCAGGGTCCGTGCCTGCTGGTCTGTCGTCGTCAGGCCGGCCTGCATTTCGTTCAGAATTGTTTCCGGGTCTTCAGACCGGGGGTTATCACTGGTGAGAATCACCTGATCCGCCAGGGTGGCTGCCAGGCGGGCCATTTCGGGTCGTTTGGTCTTGTCCCGATCTCCTCCGGCCCCTACAACACAAAGGAGTCTTGCGGCTGGTGAAAGCAGCGAGCGGAGGGTTTCCAGTACATTCTTGAGGGCATCGGGCGTATGGGCGTAGTCGACGACGGCCGTTATTGCTCCCGTCGGGTCACTTACGTAGTCCAGGCGGCCGGCGGCGGCGGAGAGGTTACTCAGGATAACCAGCACGTCGTTACCGTCCTGTTCCAATTCCCGGGCGACACCAAAAGCGGCCAGCAGATTGTAAGCGTTGAAGCGACCGATCAGGCGGGTAAAGACTTCGGTGCCATTAACTTCCAACTGTAGCCCCTGGGCAGAATTGGCTAATACGCGGGCCCGGTAGTCTACCATTTTACGTAAACTGTAAAATCGCTTGGTGGCCCTGGTGTTTTGCAGCATGTATTCGCCGTTACGGTCGTCCGCGTTGACGAGGGCAAAGGCAGCTGCCGGCAGTTGATCGAAAAACCCTTTCTTGGCATCCCGGTAGGCAGCAAACGTCTCGTGGTAATCGAGGTGGTCGTGGGTGAGATTAGTAAATACACCGCCACGGAAAGCAAGGTGGGCCGTGCGGTGCTGGGCAACCGCATGGGAGCTTACTTCCATGAACACATAGTCACATCCCGCCTCCCGCATTTCCGCCAACGAAGCATTAATTGCCAGGGCGTCCGGGGTCGTATGGGTGGCGGCGACAACAGTGGCTCCGATGCGGATTTCCACCGTGGACAGCAAACCTGTTTTATACCCAAGGCCACTGAACAAATCGTGCAGCAACGTAGCTACCGTGGTTTTTCCGTTAGTTCCGGTAATCCCGACTAACGTGAGGTCATTACTCGGTTGGCCGTAGTATTCATGCGCAAGCAGGGCAAGGGCCTGGGCAGCATTAGGGACGGTAAGCCACAAAATGTCCGCTTCCCCACGGGTGGAGGGGGTATCGGCCGCCGGGGTACGCTGCGGTGCAGCGGCGGAAGCCGCAACTTTGCTCCGTTCTCTTTCCATCGCACCGGCGTCCTCGCCCACAATGGTCGTTGCCCCCTGCGCAATGGCCTGGGCGATGTAATCATGACCATCCACCCGGGTTCCCTTTACGGCGACAAACAGGCAACCGGGTTCAACCTTCCGCGAATCAAAGACTACGCAACTTACCCCACGGCCCTCCACCTTGCCGGTGACGGCAAGTGGTTGGAGACGGTCGATTAGAGGGGTAAGCTGCATAGTATGGATAATCTCAGAATAGAAAGAGAATCAGTGAATCACTGAAAATTGGTTGCAAAAAAGGTAGTCGTTGGGATGATGATGTATGGTTCGTTATTAATTGAGGATGAGGGTGACGTCTTTGCCGCGCTGGCCGCGACCGTCCGTATGCCATTTCTGGTCAGTTACCCGCCCCACCCCCTGCGGGTGAACGGTATAACCGCCATTTTCCAGCACGTACACAGCGTCCCGTAAGCGCATTCCGCGTACGTTCGGCCATTTTTGGGTGAGCGGATTCCAGGGCCTTACTTCCACCTTTTCATCGATGGCCTCCACGACGCCCAGTTCCGTTGCCGGTAAACTATCGCGATCAATGTCGACGTTGACGAAGTCCAGAATATTGGCAATTTCCGCCAGGTGCCCCGCATCCCGGTTGGGCAGTTGGCCGGCGTAGAGTACCGGCCGGGGGCCTTTGTTCAACGGCTCGTGAACTTCGATGAGGCTGTTGTAGATGTTATCGGCAATCTCCCGGAACACCGGCCCGGCAACATCACCACCGTAGTAACTTCCCTGAGTCGGGTTAAAAATGACGACAATAACACTGTAGACGGGGTTCTCCGCCGGGAAATACCCGGCAAAACTCGCCTGGTGCTGGCGCTTGCGGCCGGGCTTGCCGTAGTTCTGCTGGCTCGTGCCCGTTTTACCCGCAAAGTGGTATTGCTCGGATTTCAGCTTTTGGGCCGTGCCGCGCTCTACTACACCTTCGAGCAGGCCCTGCAGTTGTTCGATGGTCCGCTGACTCGCGATTTGCGGATCGACCACCGTGGGCCTGAAGTCCGTCAGTACTTTTCCTTCCCGGCGAACGTCTTCGACCAGGTAGGGCTTCATCATCTTACCGTTATTGGCTACGGCATTGAAGAAGGTCAGCATCTGCAGCGGGGTCAACCGGCTTTCGTAACCGAAAGCCAGCCAGGCATTGGAAATGCCCGACCACGTGGAGGAACTGGTGTCATTGACCATGGGCGTACCCTCACCGGCCAGCTCCAGGCCCGTTTTCTCATTCAGGTGAAAAGATTGCAGGCGGGCGGCGAATTCATTGTCCCGGTACAGGCTGTCCGCAAGCTTGGCCATCGCGACGTTGGAAGACTGTTCAAACGCCTGCCGTACAGTGATCAGGTTCCACCGTTTGCTCAGCGGGTTGGAATCGGTGATGGTTTTGTCGTAGAAAACCTTTTCACCGTTTTCGATGTCGATTTCGCTGTCCAGGCTGACTTTACGATCTTCCAGCAGGGCCATCATCGTGGCCAGCTTGAAGGTGGAGCCGGGCTCCGTCGCGTTAGCGATGGCGTAGTTGTAGTGCTCGAAATATTTCGTCCGGTCCTTGTTCATGCCCAGGTTGGCAATGGCCCGGATGGCGCCGGTCTTTACGTCCATGACGATGGCTGCGCCCCAGTCCGGCAAGTGCCGGCGCATCGCCCGGTGGAGGGCATTCTCCGTAATGTCCTGGATGTTTACATCGAGGGTGGTGTACACGTCGGCGCCGGCCGTAGGCTCTACGATGGCCAGGTTGTCAGTAGGCAGCCAGAGGTCATGCCGTACATCCACCCGGAACATTTCCTGCTCCCCGCTTTCACCGGCCAGTTCTTTATCGAAAGCGTCTTCGATGCCGACTTTTTGTCCGCTCGTCTTCCCGATTGTCCGGCGCGCCAGCCAGCCAAAGGGGCGTTTGCGCTCATCGCGCTTGGTGACGATGAGGCCGCCGCCCAGGCGGCCACGGTTAAAGATCGGGAATTGCTGGATCTGCTGCAGTTCCCGGTAACTCACACTCTCGGCAAGCCGGTAGTAGTGGCGGGCCGGCCGGCTGACACTGTCCCGCATATTAAACAGGCTATCCCGCCAGGCACCGGTCGTATAATTATCGTCGACGTGTACACTCAGCAGGTAAGCCAGGCTGTCCAGGTTATCGTAGTATTCCTTCGGGGGGCAAACAAAGGGATCAAAGTGCAAGCTGAAGTAGGGGACAGAAGTGGCCAGCAAGCTGTTGTTACGACTGTAAATGTTCCCTCTTTCCGCTTCGACGGTCCGGACCTCAAAGTTCTCCTTGCCCAATTGCTGATACTCTTCCCGGTGGATCACCGCAATATCCACCGTCCGGTACGCCAGTAACAGCGCGACGGGTACCACAATCACGGCCATAATGGCGTAGATGCGGATTAAAACCTCGTCTTTAAAGTTAACGGATGACATTTGTGAGCTAGATAGTGAGGAGGATGTTACGGTCAGGGTGCGGAAAGTGAGCGGGCTATTTTTTACTCACGACCAGTTTTTTCGGTTTACCACGGTGCATGCGCAAGCCGTTATCGCGGACGTCTTCGACGACCTCGGAGCGCAGGCCGTTGTACATATTTTCGCTCTGCAGCGACATGTACAACCAGCGTTTTTCTTTGATGTCATTTTCCAGGGTCTGGATTTGACGGACGTTGTATTCGGCGTAATGGGCATTACCGATATACAGGAGGGCCAGCGCGCCCAGGAAGGCGAGAAAGCCGAGATTTTCCAGAATGAAGCCGGAGGGGTTGAACCCCATTCCGGTGGAGCGTTTTGCTGCCATTGTTCACACCTTTACCGCGCTGTAAATTGCCGACAAACTTTACGCAATCCCCGGGCGGGGAAGGGTCAATCGTAAAGTATGTTGTACAGCCCGGGAGCTAAAAATTTAGTGGCCTGCCGCAGCATGAACCGGAATTCATGATTCGCCAGCCCTCTCCCCTACTCGTAGTTTAGCACTACGGGCACGGGAGTTGCGCTGAATTTCTTCAGCATCCGGCAGGATCGGTTTCTTCGTCAGAATTTTGTAGGGACGGTCAATTTTCCCGTAAAAATCCTTGATGACGTTTCCTTCCGCGTTGCCGGTTTTGAGGAAGTTTTTCGTGATGCGGTCTTCCAGTGAGTGATAAGAGAGAACGACGAGTCGACCTTTGTTTGGTATCAGTAAGTCGGTGGCCTGGGCCAATAAATCGTTAAGTGCGCCGATCTCGTCGTTCACTTCTATCCTCAATGCCTGAAACACTTGCGCCAGGTAGCGTGGCCGCGTGCCCCGCACCCAGGGATCACAGACATCCAGGAAATTCTGGATGGTGACAATGGGTGCTTTTTCACGGGCTTCCACGATGGCGTGGGCCAGTGACCGGGCATTACGAACTTCGCCGTATTCACCAAAAACCTTCTGCAGGTCATCGGCATCGTAATTATTTACAATGTCGGCAGCACTGCGGTCAGCTCCTTTGCCCATGCGCATATCCAGCTCGGCGTCAAACCGGTAGCTGAAGCCCCGCTCGGCCTGGTTGAACTGGTGGCTGGAAACCCCCAGGTCGGCCAGTAACCCATCAATCCGGGTTACGCCGTGCAGGCGCAGGTAATTGCGCAGGTGGCGAAAATTGGCGGCTACGAAGGTGAAGCGTTCATCGGCAAGGGCGTTAGCACGGGCTTCCTCATCCTGATCGAAGCCGAAGAGACGAATGTCCATCGCCCCGGCCCGTTCGAGAATCAGGCGGCTGTGGCCACCCCCACCGAAAGTTACATCTACGTAAATTCCTCCAGGACGGAGATCCAAAAAGTCCACGCATTCGTGGGCCAGCACGGGAATATGATAATCTGACATTACTTGTCTTCTTTCACGGTCCGTGCAGAATCACCGAACAACTCGTCCGCCAGGGCAGCCATCTCTTCCGAGGAGGTCTCCAGCAGCTTATTGTATTCAGCTTCCGTCCAAATTTCAATTCTGTCATTACGCGCGGCGAGTACGAGGGTCTTCTGGCCCGCAGCGTAGGACTGCAACCGCTTGGGCAGCTGAATCCGGTCTGCGGAGTCGGGGACGATCTCATTCGCACCGTTGTAAAAAATCTGCTTGAAGGTTTTGTGCTTGGGGCTCAGCTCGCTAAGTGCGTCTACCTCTTTTTTCACCTCCTTCCATACGGGGCGGGGATAAAGGGTAAGGCACTTATCGAAGCCTTTATTCACGACAAACTCCAATTCGTCACGATTACCAAGCTTCTTGAGTAAGCCACTGGGAATACGAAAGCGCCCCTTGCTGTCAAGGGTTACATCATACTCGCCAATAAGGTCATACTCAAGTACCATAAGCGGTTCCGAGGAGATACACTTATCTCCCGGGACTGTAAAAATACAGTCATCTACCACATTTTCCCACTTTTTACCACTTTATTTCACTTTTTTCTTCACCACTACTAAGTGAGAAGGGCAAAAGTCTGCATTTTAATCATCTAAAAATTTACATTTTACATTTAAAAAACCATTTAACGTACACTAACCTGTCCTTATTCCGGCGCTTTTCTAACCTGAAGGCCTTTTTGCCCCCGAACGAAAGACTATACAAAGTGGTAAAAAG
>JAUIIF010000279.1 GCA_030431945.1 Bacteroidia bacterium
AGCGGGTCCGGTATTGGTGATCAGCCGGGGACACCGCCAAAGGTTTTACCATAGCACCTTTTAACCTCAAAAGAAGGCCCCCGGCAGGGAGGGTAAAGGGGCAACGAACACCAAATTTGTAAATATCAAGCGCAGCGCCCTTGTTTTAGCGCAACCAGAGGTCGGGCAAGGCTAAAATTCGGGATGACTCATGTTTTGTATTGAAGGTTGCCGAAGGGGCATTCGTGTCAGGCACTCCAGGAATCCGTATCCTGGGGCTGGTATTTGCTTACGTGCAACTTAGCCGTTGCGTTGTCCGCCATGTAGCCATCGGAGAGGGGGAAGTCTTCCGTAGTGAGTCCGCTTTCCCCCAGCCAGTCTTTACGCAGGTGCTCCGCAACGCGGATCGCGTTGGCGATGATGGTCAGGGTCGGGTTGGTGGCCCCCTGTGAAGGCTGGAAGCTGGCGTCAACCACGTACAGGTTGTCAAGATCCCAGGCTTTACAGTTCGGGTCGAGGACACTGGTGGCAGGGTCCGTGCCAAACTGGGCCGTACCCGCCTGGTGCCAGGTGAATTCCAGTTCCTTGGTAGACCGGTAAAATTCGCTGAAGCCGGCTTTTCTCAAATAATTGTCCTGGAAGTAATCCAAAAATTCAAAGTGGCTTTCCCGGTTGTTCGGTTGATAGTTGAACTTGATGCCCTTGTTGGTCCACTGCACGGTTTTTCGCTGCGTCGGCAGGTCTTCACTCGTAAACCAAAAATCAACGGCAAGTTGCTGCATTCTTTTCGCCTCGGCGATGCTCAGGTTCAGGTGGGCATAATCCCCCAGGATACGGGTATAATGCGCCTTGCCCGTAAGTTGGATGGTACCTAAAGGATAGGGGTGTTCCGGGCTGCCGTGGTAGAAGTCATGACAGCCGAGGGTTTTCTGGAATACGACGTCATTTACTTTTTCCGGATTGATGGCTGAAATGCCACTCTGGTTATGCTTGGTGAAATTTCGCCCGACCTGATCGGAAGAGTTGGCTACCCCGGACCTTAGTAACAACGCCGCTGAATTAATGGCGCCACAAGACACGATTACGAGCTCGGCACTCAGGGCCATCCGTTCGCCGTCCCGTTCCAACTCGATGCGGGTGATTTTTCCCTGCTCCTCCACGAGTCGGTCTACCCGGCTGTTGGTCCACAGTTCTACGTTCTTGTGTTTAAGCGCCGGCCGGATGAGGGCAGTTTCTGCATCCGATTTGGCGTGCAACATACAGGGAAACGGATCGCAGGTATTGCAGGCGATACAGGGGCGTCGCCAGGGTTCGTCGATATCACGGTTCAGGGCGAGGTTCGAATGATGAATGTTCAGCCCTAACCGCTGCAGGTCGGCGGCAACCTCGGCAATCCGGCCTTCGTGGGGAAAAGCTTTAAAGGGGAAGGGGCCGCTGGCAGGACCTTCCGTCGGGTCCTCTCCCCGGTTGCCGTGAATTTTCATCACGTGCTCCGCCATCATGTAATAAGGCTCGAATTCGTCGTAGCCGACGCACCAGCCCGGGCTGATGCCTCCTTTGTGCCGTTGTTCGGTAAAATCTTCCGGTCGTTGCCGGTGAAGGAGCGCACCGTACATTTTGGTGTTGCCCCCCACGCGATGATACACGATGGGGCGTACTTTTTCCTGGCCGCCATCCGGCCCTAACCACTCGACGTCGGCTTTGTAACCATCCTGGCCAAAGATGAAATGGGGGTCCCAGTTTCGTTTTTCGCGCGGCAGGAAGGTGCCTTGCTCCAGGATGAGGATGCGCTTGCCGGTATCGGCAAGGGTATAGGCAATGGTGCCGCCGCCGGCACCGGAGCCAATAATGATGATGTCGTAGTCGTGAGGCATAATAGCGTGGTGGGATTATCCGGCGTCCTTGCAGCAGTGCCGTAACCGGGCAGAGTTGTTTTACGATAGTCGAAGTCCGGAAGCCGCCCGAAGGTTCACTGCTTTCCGGATTATCCGGAGGCCGGCAGGTGCCAGGTACTCGCGGAAAAGCCCCGCTTGCTGGCACCGGCAGCTGTGGCAAGCTTTGCCCTTGGTGGCGGAAAAAGATGCGTTGCGGACCGGCAGGCGGCAGGATCCGGGTACTAACCTGGAGCATTGACAATCCGTTAACAAGAATTCAGTAGTCATTGGCCTGCTTCCTGCGTTACCGTTCTGATCTTTGTAACGACAACGAAAATAACCTATTTTTGCGGTCGAATTCTAATAACCGGATCAAATCTATATCCATTATGATTAAGCAAATCCTTTCCTTCGCCGCTGTGCTTGCACTGGCCTTTACCGTTTCTAGCTGCCAGTCTGGTGGTGATGCTGCTGTACGTGACGCTGCCCGTCAAACGGTAGAAACCGTTACGCCTCCAGCTTCTCCTGCCGCTCCTGCGCCAAGCGTAGCCGTTCCTTCCGGCCCGATCACTACTGTCGCTTTCGCTGAAAACGGCACGTTTGACTTCGGCACGGTAACCGAAGGCGAGATCGTAAGCCATACTTTCTCTTTCACGAACACGGGTTCTGAGCCACTCATCATTTCTGATGCCAAGGGTAGCTGCGGTTGTACCGTTCCTTCCAAGCCAACGGCCCCCATCGCTCCGGGCGAAGAAGGTGAAATCACCGTTCAGTTCAACTCTAAGAACAAGAAAGGTGCCCGTAACCAGAAGGTAACCATCACGGCGAACACGAACCCTGCCCAGAGCTTCATCTACCTTACCGGTACGGTGAACCCTGACCCCAATGCAGTAACGCAGTAAGAAATTAGTGCCTTTTTGCCGGCAGTTTCTCTGCCGTTAGGAAAACTAACTTCGTCAACGCCCCGTTTGCCTTCGGTGAACGGGGCGTTTTGTGCTTTCCCCTCACCGCCTCTTATCAACTATCTTTGCACCAGCGGCCGCGCCAGTATGAATCAGTGAGCCCGGCAGCTCAAGCTTTTATTCCCAAATCTCCAATCATGGAACTTTCCCAAGGCCGCTACCATATTGGTGGCGTAGATGCCCTTCAGATTGCCGAACGCTTCGGCGCGCCCGTTTATGTGTACGATGCTGCTACGATGAAACGGCAGTATGCCCGTATGACTAAGGCGTTCGGAAAGGTCAAACGCCTGCGGATAAACTACGCCTGCAAAGCCCTGACTAACCTCAACGTATTGCGTATTTTCCGGGAATTGGGAAGTGGCCTCGACTGTGTTTCCATCCAGGAGGTGGAACTGGGGTTGCGGGCAGGATTTGACCCCCACGATATTCTCTTCACGCCGAATTGCGTCAGCCTCGAAGAGGTATCCGAAGCCGTTGAAAAAGGCGTCAGGATCAACATCGATAATATTGAAATCCTGGAGCAATTTGGCGCCCGCCACCACGAGGTGCCGGTCTGCATCCGGATCAATCCGCACATTATGGCGGGCGGGAACAGCAAAATCAGTGTCGGACATATTGACTCCAAATTCGGCATCAGCATCCACCAGGTTCCCCACGTACTGAAAGTAGTGGCGGCTCTGGGGCTGACCGTGGAAGGGCTCCATATGCACACCGGCTCAGACATCTACGATGCCGAGGTTTTCCTGCGGGCCGTCGAGATCCTCCTCACCGCTGCCGCAGATTTTCCCGATCTGGATTACCTCGATTTCGGCTCTGGCTTCAAAGTGCCGTATAAAGAAGGCGGGATTGCCACGGACATCGAAGACCTGGGCGACCGCCTGGGCGAACGCTTCAATTCATTTTGTGCGGAATACGGCCGGGACCTGGAGCTCATGTTCGAACCGGGTAAATTCCTGGTTAGCGAAGCCGGCTACTTCCTGGTTCGTACCAACGTGGTAAAAACGACAACTGCTTCCGTCTTTGCGGGGGTGGACAGTGGCCTGAATCACCTGATCCGGCCCATGTTTTACGATGCTTACCATCACATTACCAACCTCAGCAACCCCGGGGGTAAGCCACGGATTTACAGTGTGGTGGGCTACATCTGCGAAACGGACACCTTCGGGGTCAATCGCCGCCTGAGTGAGGTGCGGGAAGGAGACATCCTGGCGATGGCTAATGCCGGGGCTTACAGTTTCATGATGGCCAGTAATTACAACAGCCGGTACCGGCCTGCGGAAGTACTGGTTCTGGACGGCGAGGCACACCTCATCCGGCGCCGCGAAAGAATGGAAGACCTGCTGGGTACCCAGGTAGAACTGGAAAAACTGAAGGCGGTGGCCCTGACACAAGGATAACTTTATCGGGCTTTAGCTGCCTTCACCTACCTCTGCTGCCATGTTCGTTTCTGCTCTTTATCGCTACCCCGTCAAGTCGCTTGGCGGGCAGTCCGTTTCCTCCTTACGGCCCGAGGTTCGTGGCTTCGAGGATGACCGTCGCTGGTGTTTTATCGACCAGCGAAACAACTTCATGGGCCAGCGCCGGTTCGTCAGCCTGACGCACTTCCGGGCGGAGGTCGGGGGCGACGAACTTCGTTTTCTGCGCGTGGCGGACGGAGCGTTGGTGGGCGCGGTCGCAGGTGCCAGGAGCGGACCAAGGCGCGTGGAAGTAACCGTCTGGGAAGATACCTTTTGGGCCACCGAGGTGGAAGATGCTCACCTGCCGGCCATCACCGAAACGCTCGGTATTCCGGGCGCGCGCCTGGTGTACATGGGGGCGGAAGACCGCCGGCCAGTCGACCCCCGCTACGCGCAAGATGGCGAAGAAGTGTCTTTTGCCGACGGCTATCCTTACCTGATTACGGGAACGGCAAGCCTGCAGGACCTGGGGGAAAGGGTGGAGGAAAAACTGGATGAACGCAGGTTCCGGCCAAACATCGTGGTGGCCACCACGGAACCGTACTGCGAGGATAAATGGCCGGGGCTTACGATTGGCCAGCATCGGTTTCGGTTGCCGAAACCTTGTGCACGCTGTATCATGATTACGCAGGATCCGGATACGGGGGACCGGAACCCGCGGGTCCTGGCGGAGCTGGCAGCCTACCGTAAGGAGGGGCGAAAAATATTGTTTGGGATGAATGCCTGTTGGGAAGGTGGAACGGGGCTGGTCGAAGTAGGGGCTCCGGTGTCAGTGCCGGATCAGGAGTAGGCCATCCCAAATTCAGCGGTTAATGAAATACCCTGCCGGCCTCTGCGTTCAGACATAAAAAACTAACCATATGCGTTCTTTACTTGTAGTTCTCGGCCTGCTGGCGGTTGCCTGCCTGCCCGCTCAAATCGGAGTGATCGGCAGCGGCAGTTTTCCAACCATCCGTTCCACGTTCTTTGACGGAATTGCAACGGACGAAGCGCTGAAAATGGACAATGGTTATGAGGTAGGACTGAATTATTGGTTCCGTCTGCCCACCAAGCGGGTGGAATTTATGCCGACCATTTATTACGGCAGTGCCAATTATTCTTCTCCTGCCACGGGGAAATTCAGTGAGGTGGGGGTGCAGTTTAAAACCAATATTTATCCTTTTGATTTTGGTGGCGATTGTGATTGCCCCACCTTCGGAAAACAGGGGCCGCAACTGCAAAAGGGCTTTTTCCTGCAGCTCTCCCCCGGCTACGCCCTTTATCGTTCTTCGGGCATCGGGGAGACGGACAACCGCACCGGATTTACGCTGGGCGGTGGAGTAGGGCTCGATATCGGGCTTAGTAACCTGGTAACGATCACCCCGGTGGCCTCGGTCCGGCATGGCTTTTCACCGTTTATGGAAGTGGTGTATACGGACATAAACGGCCAGGACTCTGGCCTGGATGAACCCAAACTGACCACTTTCCTCCTTGGCCTGCAACTCAGTTTCCGGCTTGATCACAAGCGGTATTAAGGGGTCTTTGCCATCGTAATATGCGGACAACTGGGGTTTGGGGGAGCCTGTGCCCCCGTTGTACCTTAGAGACATCAAATAATAATTCCATGAACGGTATTGTCCTTTTGGTGGTGCTTCTGGTGCTCGTGGTGGTTCTATCCACCCCGGACAGGAAAGCCGCGTAACTGCCAGTAACCGTTAGAAGCCGCTTTCCTGTACCGGGAAGCGGCGTTTTCTTTACCCATTTTTCAGAACATATGGCCCACACATTAAACAAATACAGTAAAAACGTAACGAGCAACCCCGAACAACCTGCCGCCCGCGCCATGCTCTACGCTACCGGCATGGATGATGCGGATATGGAAAAGGCGCAGGTGGGTGTCGTCTCCACCGGCTGGGAGGGCAACCCCTGTAATATGCACCTGAATGGATTAGCTGCGGAAGTGAAGCAGAGCATCAACGAACAGGATGACCTGATTGGCCTGATCTACCATACCATTGGGGTGAGTGACGGCATTAGTATGGGTACCGACGGGATGCGCTACAGCCTGCCCAGCCGGGACGTT
>JAUIIF010000280.1 GCA_030431945.1 Bacteroidia bacterium
GTTGTAATTACGAATTCGAGATTGGTAATTGGTAATTGTTTGGTTGATTACCGGTTGCAAGTCAGCCCCGTGGTATTTTTGGTGAATAGGCTTCACCTGTTTACCTTTAGTCTCTCATCCTGCGGATGATAAGATCCTTGAGTTGGGGACGGTACTGACCGTTTCCGGCGGCCCGTTCGGCGTTGCAGCGCCAACGGGCTTTTTTTGCCTACCCGCAGTGGGTAGCCGGGGTGGTGATGGTGGTTCCTACGCTTAGGGGTAGTAAGCACCACCACCACCGCCGGGTGGGTAGCTTAGTTTTCTGAAGTCAGCTGAAAGATGCCATCTTCCTTGCTGAGGGTATAAGCGTGCATATCGTGCTCCCCTACGTCAAGGCCTTTGACTTCCTCTTCTTCGTCGACGCGAATACCCATGATGGCTTTCAGGGCGCCCATAATGGCGAAGCTGGTGGTAAAGGAGAAGGCACCGATGGCCAGTACTCCGACCAGCTGGGTAACGAACTGACCGCCGCCGGCCATATCGCCAAAGATGCCTACTGCCAGGGTACCCCAGATGCCACAAACACCGTGGACGGAAGTAGCACCGACGGGATCGTCCAGTTTGAGCGTCTTGTCAAAAAAGACGATGCTCAACGGAATGATTACACCGGCGATGGCACCGATCAGGATGGCCTCCAGGCCGCTCATCTGATCGGCTCCGGCCGTAATCCCGACCAGGCCGCCGAGAATACCATTGAGGACCATGGAGAGGTCATAGGTCTTGAACAGGATGTAGCCGACGAAGAAGGCGGCCACACCGCCCGCTGCGGCAGCAAGGGAAGTAGTGACGAAGACGAGGGAAACGCCGTTAGCATCAGCGCTCAGGACGGAGCCGCCATTAAAGCCGTACCAGCCGAACCAAAGGAGAAAAACACCGATGGCCGCCAGGGGCATGCTGTGGCCAGGAATGGCCGTGATGCTGCCGTCTTTACGGTACTTACCCTTACGGGCACCGAGGAGGATAATTGCAGCCAGGGCAGCAAAACCACCGGCAGCGTGAACCAGCGTAGAGCCGGCGAAATCGTAAAAGCCCATTTCAGCGAGCCAGCCGCCGCCCCAGTGCCACATACCCGTGATGGGGTAGCTGAGCGCAACGAAGATGGTGGCAAACACCAGGAAGGGGACCAACTTGATCCGCTCGGCAACGGCACCGGAAACGATCGTGGCACAGGTAGCCGCAAACATGCCCTGGAAAATGAAATCGGAATAGCCCGTGTAAGTGGAGCCGCCTTCGGCAGCAGCAGCATACTGGGTTACCCCGTCAATGGTTTCAATGGCGCCCGCGGCCCAGTCCATCGGCGCGAAGCGGCCGATGAAACCGCCGGCAAAGTCATCACCCGGATACATCAGGTTATAACCAACGATGTAGTAGGTCAGCAGACCAATACAGATGATCATGGAGTTCTTGAAGAGAATATTGACAACGTTCTTACGCTGTACGAAGCCGGCCTCGAGGCTGGCGAAACCCAGGTGCATAATGAAGACGAAACAGGTCGCCACCAGAATCCACAGGTTGTTTACAGTAAACATTGCTTCCATAGCAAAATTGATTTTTTTGTAGCGTAACTCTTGGGGGTTATCGAAAACAGCTCCGGAGCCGGTCGGGAAGCATCCTGATTAAAAACAGGGGTCCCTTCCACCGGTCAGCAGGCTGAGGATGTGGTTTAGTTTTATTGGTTCTGGCTAAGGAAGTGAATTCCGGAAAAGTGAAAATTCTGTAAGCGCCGGTGTTCTGATAGTGGCAGCTTTTAGTAGTAAAGGGGCGGAATTCCTGCGGTAGAGCGGAGTGGTTAAATCACGCTGTTCTCGGATAGCGACTGCTCAGTGATCAGATCGCGCTTTCGTTTTCTTCTCCGGTACGAATACGGACGACACGGTCGATATCGAAAACGGAAATTTTTCCATCACCTACTTTGCCGGTACGTCCGGCACTGGTAATGGCTGCGATAATAGCGTCTACCTGATCAGAAGGTGCCAGTAAGTCTAACTGAAGACGGGCAATATAATCTGCATCGTAAACACTACCTCGGTAGGTCAGTTGTTCGCCGCGCTGGAGGCCAAAGCCCTTCACCTCAGAAAGGGTGAAAAATCGGACATCAATTTCAGCAAGCGCATCGCGGATGGCCTCAAATCGAGACAGGCGAATGATAGCTTCAATCTTCTTCATAAGAAGTTTTTACGATCGCCTTCCTGATGGTCAGGCAGGAAGTACGAGCAAAAGGGTGAAAAATAGTCGATTATTTGGTGGGGCAGCTCAGCGTAAAGATCGTCACCTTTGCTTTGATAATAACAAATGTCCGTCGGCGGACGCTGTCCGCCTAGTGAAGTCATTCACTATATTGTGATTACTAAACGGCTCCAAACCAAACCAACCCCCTGTTTATCAATCATTTGAGAGATAAATAAACGTTACCTTCAATAGAATTTACGTCTTAATATTTTCTGCTTTATGGCACAACCGGTAAAATTTCAGCTGTGGCGATTGATTAAATCGCTGGAAAAAGCTGAGAAGCGAAATTTTAAACTTTTCGCTAAACGGGCCGGGGCTAACCGGGACAGTAAGTTTATCCAGCTCTTCGATGTTCTCGATCGGCAGGCTGCCCCGGATGATAAACTAACCATGCAACGCATGGGTATCGGTAAGGGGCAACTAAGTAACCTGAAACGTCATCTCTACCAACAGTTGTTAACGAGTCTCCGCTTAATCTACATCGATAAGGAAATAGACATTGAGCTGCGGGAACAGATTGATTTCACCCGCATCCTGTACGGCAAGGGCCACTACCTCGATGCCTTGCGAACGCTGGAGCGGGCGAAGGCAAAGGCCGTGGAGCACCGGCAGGATTTGTTGCACCTAGAAATTCTTGAATTTCAAAAACTGATCGAAGCCCGCCACATCACCCTCTCGCGGCAAATCGAGAATAAGATGGATTTATTACTCAATGAGTCGGCAGAAAGAAGCTATAGTGTCCTCAACACCAGCGAACTTTTCAGCTTAAACATCCAGATTCACGGCCGGTACATTGAATACGGACACAGCCGCACCCCGGAGGAAAAGGCGGCCACCCGTGAATTCTGGAATTCGATCCAGAGCAAGCGCGTTGGCCTTACCGTTGCCACGGAAACTTTCCACCAAAAAGTCAACCGTTTTCAGGCGGCCATGTGGTACCACTACATCCAGCTGGACATCGACTCCGCACTGGAGTCCGCCATCACCGTCTACAACCTGTTTGACATCAGCCGGCCCGAGGTGTACAAAGACCCCGATCTTTATTTACGGTCCTTATATTATGTGGCCATGCTGGCTTACCTGACCAATGACCTTTTCCTGCAGGAGCGCTACCTGAAACGTCTGCAGCATTTCATGACCAACGAAAATATTCAGCTGAACGAGAACTCCCGCCACATCGGGGAAGTCTACGTCAACCTGAGTTGGTTCAACCATTGCTTCCTGCAACGGGATCACGCCGCAGCCTACCAGCACGCCCGGACCCTGGTAGCGGCTTATCAGGAAGGGGGCTTTCGCCCCAACGACCACCGGTGGGGCCTGCTGCTTTACAAAACAGCCGCCGCCTGCTTCCTGAACGGTCATTATGACGAAGCGCTGGACTACCTGAACGACATCATTAATATGCGCGGTGGAATTCTGCGGAAAGACTTACTCATCAACACCCGCCTGCTCCACGCCATTTGCAATTTCGAACTGCGGAACTATTCGCTGGTCGACTATCACCTGCTCAGCCTCGGCCGGCTGCTGCGCGGCAGTACGGAAGCCGCAGAAATGCACCGGCTGGCGGTGGCCGCCCTGCGGCGGTTGCTTAAACTGCCCGCCAGCGAACACTGGCAGGTGTACCAAAAATTGCGGCAGGACCTGCAGCGGCTCGCAGCAAGTCCTTACGAAAGCAAAGCCCTCACGTACCTGAACCTGCAAGACTGGCTACAGCTACACCTGGCCGATTAGAAATGTGGGCGCGGCCGCTGGTGCAAAGTAAGGTAACGACGCAGGGCCGCCTGGTTTTGCCCTTCCTCCTACCCTCCCCCGCACCTGCGGCCGCGCCTCCTGCCGTGCGCCCGGAAAGCTTAAATTACCCTCCCCCGCAGGAATCACTTGCTGAACTCTCAGCATTAGCACTTACTTTGAGGCAGCTTTTCATTTCTCCCCATAGTACCATCCTTCACTTTATGCGATTTTTCAGCTCCCGTAACCTAGTGGTTACCCTTCCAATTTTTGCACTGCTTATTTTCCTGAGTAATTCAGGAGGTCCTGCTTCCAACGGCAACTATTACACCGGCGCTCCCAGCGCCGGGGGGGGAACCGAAGGCACCTGCAGTACCTGCCATAATAGTGGAAGGGATACCTACGGCGAGCCGGTGATCAACGTAAATTTCTCAGCAGCAGGCGCGATGGAGGAACTTACGGAGTACCAACCGGGCCAGACTTACGTAGTGACCGTTGCCGTAGGCTACGACAGCATTGCACCGGCAGCCTATGGCTTCAGTTCCCAGATTCTGAGTAACGCGACCAGTCCGGCCACCGCCGCCGGAACACTCGGAAATCCGGGGACCGGCACGCAGCTGTCCGCCGCCGGCAATGGACGGGTCTACGCCGAACACCGCACGCCCGGTACCGACAGTCTCTTCACCTTCGAGTGGACGGCTCCGGCGGCCGGAACCGGAGCGGTACAACTATACGTAGCCGGTAACCTGGTAAACAGGGCCGGAGGCACCAGTGGAGACAGCGGCAGTACCGCTCCTACCATTGTCACCCTGACGGAAGGTATACCCTCCAGCGTCCGTACCCCCGGCCCCCTGCCGCACCGGCTGTTCCCAAACCCAACCCACGGCAACGCTACGTTGACCGTAACCATCCCCCAGGCCGGAGACTACCACTTACTGGTGACCGACCTGACTGGTCGGGCCCTGCATAACCAGCGCCTGCCGCTGTTGGCAGGCCCTAACCAACTGACGGTTCCGGCAGACCGCCTGCCCGCAGGCGTTTATGCCATTGCGCTACGGGGAGCTACCCACCAGTTGCTGACCCGACTGGTGGTGCGCTAAGCACACTTCGTTCTTCCTGCGCTTGTAGTTTGTAGCCCAACGTTCCGAAAAGTCAAATAAATTGTGGGTCGTCCTCTTTCCTGCTGCTTACCTTCGCGGGAAAGCGAAAAACCATGACCAGTCCCCACGCCCTTGAAGACGTAGCGGAGTTCCACCGAACCTTTCACCTCCCCGTGCTGGACACGCCGCAAATACCGGATGCCGACCGCTGCCGATTGCGGATGAACCTCCTCCAGGAAGAGTTGAATGAGCTTGCCGAAGCCATTGCCAACGATGACCTGGTGGAAGCAGCTGATGCCTTTGCCGACCTGCAGTACGTACTCAGCGGTGCCATTCTTGAATTTGGCCTGGGAGAAAAATTCAAGGATCTCTTCGAGGAAGTCCACCGCTCTAACATGAGCAAAACCTGTGCTACCATGGCCGAAGCCGAAGCGACGGTGGACCATTACGCAGCAAAGGGGCAGGAGGGCGAAATTGAGCCTTCGGGAGAAGTGTTTCTCGTCTACCGGAAAGCCGATCGCAAAGTGCTGAAAAATGTTCATTACTCTCCGGCAGACCTCCCCGGGGTACTCCAGCCTTAAACCGTACGGCCGGAACTGCCCGGGGTAGATGCCCCCACCACACAGCCCGGCTTTTTGCAGCGCTGGGCCACCAGGGTATTTACCAACTTTTTGGTAGTTTAATTAATTAAATCTAACTTTGGTTGGAGCCGGGAGTTTTCGTCAAGGCCATTTTTCATTCACTTACTTTCTCCTGATGGACGCCTTTCATCACCGTGGTCAACGCCGCCAGCTGATTTCCCGCCTCCGGGAACAGGGTCAGTACGACGAAAAAGTGCTGGAAGTGATGGCTAATTTACCCCGTCATTTTTTTTTGGACAGTTCCTTTCACGAATGGGCTTACCGGGATGAAGCCTTCCCGATTGATTGTGAGCAGACGATCAGTCAGCCGAGTACCGTCGCCTGGCAATCCACTGCCTTAGAATTGTTGCCACGGCAACACGTGCTTGAAATTGGCACGGGTTCCGGTTACCAGGCAGCAGTGCTATCCTTACTGGGTGGCCGGGTGTTTACGTTGGAAAGGCACCCGGCACTGTACCGCAAGGCAAAGCTTACCCTGAAAAAACTTCGTCTGGACCGCATCAGGTGTTACCTGCGGGATGGGCATAAAGGCCTTCCGGAGATGGCTCCGTTTGATCGGATTCTGGCGACTGCCGGCGCGGCGGCCGTCCCCCCT
>JAUIIF010000880.1 GCA_030431945.1 Bacteroidia bacterium
GACCAGGCCGCCCCAGGTGGTGGCCCCGATCAGCTGGCCGGCCTTTTGCTGCCGGAAGGCCCAGGGGAAGAAGTCGCCACCGGAGCCCGCCAGTTCGTTGATCAGCAAAACCTTCGGCCCCAGGATGCCGCCGGGCAGGCGGAGGGGCTTACCGTCGGGCACTTCGTTGGTCAGGGCGGCGCGGAGCGACCGCGTCATCAGGTCCACCATGTAATCGTCCAGGAAACCGCCGCCGTTGAAGCGCTCGTCGATGACGGCGCCCAGTTTGTCCTGCTGGGCGAAGTAGTAGCGATTGAAATTGACGAAACCGGCTCCCGAGGTATTGGGCACCCAGACGTAGGCGAGCTTGCCGTCGGAGAGTTCATCCACCAGGCGGCGGTTGTCTTCCACCCACGCGCGCTGGCGCAGCGCGTTTTCGCTGGAGATCGGTACGACCGTTTCCTCCCGGTGGTCGGTAAAGGTGGGTGTGTCGTTGAGGTGAAGGGTGGTCTGCTGGCCGCGCGTCCCGTCCAGAAAGGCGAACGGATTATCGGCGGCAGTGAGTTCGCGGCCGTTAACACCAACGAGGTAGGTACCGGCCTTGACGTTGAGGCCCGGACGATCCAGCGGGCTACTCAGGCGGGGGTTCCAGCTTTCGGTCGTGTAGATGCGGTTGATCCGCCAGCGGCCGTTATCGGCGACGAGGTCGGCGCCCAGCAGACCGACCTGCGAGCCGGCAACCTCCGGATAATCACCCCCGAAGACGAAGCTGTGCCCGACGGAGAGTTCGCCGTTCACCTGGTCGAGCAGGTAGCTGAGGTCGTACCGGTGCCGGACGTACGGCACCAGGGGGGCGTAGCGTTCGTAGACGGCGTCCCAGTCGCGGCCGTGCATTCCCGGATCGTAGAAGTAGTCGCGTTCATAGCGCCAGGCTTCCGCAAACATTTGCTGCCACTCGGCCTGCCGGTCCAGCTTCATGCGGAGCTTGGGGCGGAGGCTTTCGCCGCCCTTGGCACTGGCACCGCCCGTTTTGGCGACGGTCCAGCCCTGCACGGTCTGCACCAGGATCATTTTGCCATCGGCAGAAACGGAGAACTGGCGGAGGCCGTCCGCGAATTCTTTGGCTTTGCGCTCTTTGAGGGTAAATTTCATGAGCTGGCCACCGGGGCTGTCCTGGCGCTGCCGCGCCAGGAAGAGGGTTCCG
>JAUIIF010000281.1 GCA_030431945.1 Bacteroidia bacterium
TTGCTGGGCCATCATGGAGCGCTTACCACTCCGGCAGTAAACGATGATTTCGTCTTCCTTGTGGGGCGCCAGTTTATCAAATGAGGCGGTCAGTACGCCCAGGGGAATATGGATGCCCCCAATGTTGAATTCTGCCCGTTCGTAATCCTCCCGCACGTCAAGTAAAACGTAATCTTTTGCACCGGCAGCTTCGCGGTCTTTCACTTCCTGGATAGTAGCGTCCATGTAAATTGCTTGTTTTAGATTGGTGAACAACCCGAGAGGGAAAAATGATCGATTAGCGACGGACAATCTTGTGTTGGCTGGTCATGGTACCGTCCGTCACCTCCAGTACGTAGATTCCGGCGGGGTACTGCCCCAGTTCAATCCGGTCGGCAAACTGGTTGGCGGCCAGAAGCGCTCCGGTAATCGAAAACAGTTGGTAGCGCAGGTCTTGCCGCCGGACCAGCGGGCGGGGACGCAGGTGCAGGGTACCGTTGGTTGGGTTCGGGAATATTTCCACCAGGGCCGGCGCCGCAGGCGCCGCAGGCGTACTCGTCGTAAACCCCTCAAAGCCCGAGAGCAGGGGACGAATCATGATGGCGCCCGTAGTCGTTCCCGTAATGGGAGACCAGCCGTTGCCGTTGTTGAAATACTGCACCCCTTCCGGCGTGCTGTTGCGGTCAAATCCAATGCCGATGTTGCTGGCTGCCCGCGGCTGTTGTTCCCAACCGACAAAGAAATTACCGGGTTCCAGCGCCAGGGGCTCAGGTAAAACGTAAGTGGTGTACCCCTGCAGGCTATCCAGGTGGAAGTCTTCAGCGTAGAGGATGGGGAAATCGTAAAACGCACGCAGGGTATCCGGCACACCATCCAGCTCACTGTAGACCGCCAGCCGCAGGTCCTGGCTCCCCAAAGACCGTAAACCACGTGGGATACGGACACGGATGGCCTGTAGCTCGTCGGCCACAAAAGCTTCGTAGCGCTGCAGGATGGTGGTGCCTGCATTGCCTTCAATGGTAACCTCCGCCGTACCGTCGTCGTAGGCAAAGTACTCATCGAAGCAAGTGAGTTGGTCAACGTTATTATTAGTGGCTAGTGCGCCAACCTCCTCCGGATTAATATCCAGTTCGTAATAAAGGCTTAACTTATAGGAACCATTCTCGTCAAAGTCACGAAACAGGAAGTTGGTCAGCTGATCATAGCCGTCTAAGGCGGCATTAAAGGGTGTGGCGGGCATTTTTATTTCACCACCGGCAATACCGTTACTACCCCCGGTAAGCTCAAAAAAGTTCCGGTTAAAATCAGCCGGAGAAAGTGGATCTACCGAGAAGGGTTCTGCGTTACGCACCCCAAAAATGGAGGTCTGCTGAATGGTTTTAGGCTGCGTACCGTTGTGGCGGAGCTTTACCGCCAGGCTGTCGCGCAGTAAGCCAGGACCGCCCGCACGAAGGTGCCGGATTGGCATACTGGTGTAGGGAGGGGCTAATAAAAAGCCCGGCCGGTCCACCAATGCGACATCGTCGATACGATCCAGGTCATCGAGGGTAACGTAGTCTACGTGCCACATATCCACCGCGCCCCGCTCACTGCTTTTACCGGCGAAGCGGAACTGAAAGCCGGTATAGCGAAAAGCGGAAGTGACGGGGAGTTCGTAGCGGATAAAGGGACGGTCGCTGACGTTGGATTCCGTCGTCCGCAGCCCTTCCTGCTGAAAGACCGTTTGCCAGGTGCCGTCGGGGTGCAGAAACTGCACCAGAAAGCTGTCCTGGGTTTCCGGGCGGTTACCGTAGCCCCGGGGCTGGAGGTAAAAAGACAGGGCGGGATTGACCTGTCCCCGGAGATCCAGCGGTGCGGAGGTCAGGTAGTCCCGGATTACCGTTGACTGGCCGCCACTGCCCTCCGGGTAGGGTTGCCCTCCGAAGTCGACCCCGTCAAAGGTGGCCACCCCGATAGAAGGCGGGTCGATGGCAAAGTTACGGTTGACCAGGACGTCGTCGTCCTGCCAGAGCGCAGGGTTGGGCCGGATACCGTCGTAGGCAAAGTCATCAAAAAAGGGCAATGACTGGGTGGGGACGTTGATGGTCAGGGTGGTACGGTAGACGTCACAGAGGCCGAGCTCATTGCAGAGGGTAACACAGATAGCGTCCTCGCCGCCGTACCCGGCGGCTACGTAGCGAAAGTCGTTGCCCTGGTCTGCGCCCGTCAGGAAGCTGAAGCGCTGGCCGCGCCCGGGGTAATCCGGGGCACACTGCTCGATCATCCGGCAGAAGGTACCGCCCGGCAGGTCACCGTCCGGGACGAGCACTTCAATCACCGCCCGGGGCGCTACGTCCTGATTCCCCAGTTCAATCATTCGCCCGCCGCGCTGCACCAGCACGACGACCGTTACGGGGTCAGTACAAGTCCCCGCACCATTACAAGCCGTTACGGTAAGCGTATCCAACCCCTGCTCTGCACCTGCGTCCGCGCCATAAAACAACGTGTCGTTACTAACCGTGGCGGATCCGAAAGCAGCCGTGGTACACCCGACGCACGAATAGGTAATTGTACCGCTGCCCAGGCCGGCAGTATCAATGCCTAAGGGCAGGCTCCGGCTTTCGCCGGGCAGGAAAAGCGCATATCCGGACAGGTCAAATTCGCCACACGCCATTTTATCCGCTGACATCCGGGCCTTCCCCGCCTGTCGTTCCCGCAGGTCTTCGTAGCCGGCCAGGGGGCGAAACGTCTGGGCAAAAACAGGAGATGCTGCCAGCAGCAGGGCCAGCGTCAGTAGCAGTAATTTTACGTTCATGGTCATCACTTGGTCTATCAGAACGCGCAAAGGTAGGGTTTGGTGTGTCATTAAGGCGGCGTTGCCGTCTTTTGGGCAGGGCAAATGCAAAGTCGCTCGTCGACGCGAGGAGCTGACTCACCCGCTGAGAGACGGGTTCCCAAAGCCTCCTTTCGGCGGACGCGAACTATGCCTGACGCAATTCACACCGCGCCACCCGCTTACTCACACCCCTCCGGCCGCTGCGCCGAGAGGTAGATGTCAAACTTAGAGCCTACGGGGACCATTTTTCCGCCGGGAGGTTCCGTCCGCACGACAAACGCCTCGCTGCGGTCCGCCACGTCCCCGTACACCTTGCCGACCAGCAGGTCGGAGCCATCCAACAGGAACTCAACGACTCCAAACCGTTTACACTTGATGTTGGGTACGGATACCTCACCGGTTTGGCGTACAGTCACCACGAATTCCAGGGTGGACCCTTTGGGTACTTTCACCCCGGCACGGAGGTCTGCATCGGTAATCTTGCGGTCGCCGTAAAAGAAATGCAGGATGGTATTTTCTTCCTGCTTCGGATCGTAGACTTGTTCCCGGATTACTGAATTGATGCCGTCCCGCGCTTTGATCCGGGCCGTGTACTGACTGTAATCGTAGTTCCCCACCAACCCCGGCAGTTGTACCAGGGGAGCCTCCTCACTCAGGATGGTCAGGTAAATGGAGCGATTTTTTTTGACCCCCGTCCCCGGCTTAGGGTGCTGGAGGACGACCAGGCCGGCCGGCCGGGAGGGGTCAAAGGCTCCGGTCTCGAACTTCAGGCTCAGGCCCAATTCCCTGGCCCTGGCTTCGGCCTCAGGCCGGAGCATGTCGACGAAATTGGGCAGTTCCGTGCTGGAGCCGTGCGCCGTGTAAAGGTTGAGGCCAACCCGGAGCACGACGAAACAGAGGGCAAAAAAGAGCAGGGCACCCAGCGCATTCTTCCAGAAATACCCGGATTTGAGTAAGTCCCAAAAACTTTTCAGTACCCCTGTGGCTCTGGCCTTAAAGCTTCCTTCTACTGCGGGCGATGCAGGGTAAGCGGGGGAGGAATCGGGCTCATTTTCAGCGTAATGCATGGACTCAGGATAAGTTTGTCTGGCGGAGGCCGTAAGGGGCGCGGCCGCAGGTGCAGTAAATGGTTGGGTAACGGCAGGCGGGTCAAAATCGACGACCTCCTCCGGCAGTGCGGTAACGACCTCCGTTGCCGCTCTGCCTTCCGTGGCTGAAGGAGCAGCGGACCGCAGGGGAACAGCGGGCTCCGTCTTGGTGCCCGCCGCGAGGCGGGCCTTGCCGAAGGCCAGCACCCTTTCGATAAACGCTGCTGGCTGGTACCCCGCCAGAGCTGCCTGGTGAAAGATGGCGGTGGCCGGGGTCATCCCGGGCAAGCTGTTGATTTCAATGGGGACGAGTTCTACCTTACCGTCGGCAAAGATGCGGACGAAGGCATCAATCCGGCAATACCCCTCCACGGCGAGCGCGCGTGCAGCGCGCTCCAGGTCGGCCCGGACCTGCCCGGCGACGTAGTCATAGCTGTAATCCGTAGTACCCAGGCGTGCCGGGGTCAGGTTCTGGCCTTCTCCGGCGAGAAATTTTTCTTCGAGGCTGAGCACCTCTCCTCCCGCCAGGGTTTCACTCGGCTCAAATACTTCGTAGCGGACGTTGCCATCCACACCGTAATGTGTCAGCATCCCCCCGGTAATTTCCAGGAATTTTTCCGCGCCCTCTGCCGTGATTGCCTGTTCGAACAAGATGGTGGCTTTGCCCGTCGGCCACTCATCCCTGGCCGTCAGTTTCATCTCCCGGCGGGCGTGGGCTTCGTCCAGTGTACTGGGCCGGAAAGTGAGGTGGCAGTAAGCATGAAGTTCGTCGCGCTGTTTGATCAGCTTTACGGCGGAGCTGCAGCCATCATCCACCGGTTTGGCGATGAGCGGGTAGCCAAAAAGGCGCTCGACTTTGTCGTAAAAGGCGTATTCGTCGGCCATAAATTCTTCGGCCGTAGCCAACCATTGCTCCGTGACGGGCAGGCCGGCCTCGCGCAACGCTACGAGGGTATCGTGCTTATTGATCGTAATCTGGCTGCTGGCAATGCCGGACCCGTTGTAGTACAACCCGAGTGATTCCAGCCGGGTCTGTACCTGACCGTCCTCTCCCGGCCGGCCGTGGAGGGCGATGAAGACACCGTCGACCAGTCCGGGCAGTTCCTCCCAGGCAATCTGGCGGGGCTGGAAGACGACATCGGGGTCGGCAAAGCGGGCGGTAACGCCCGCACAGGCCTTACGGATATCGGCAATTACGGGGTGTTCCGCCGTTTTGCTGAGTTTATCGCGGATGTCATCGGCGTTGTCCTTCAGGAGCAGGTTGATGGGAAGCTGGTGGAGCTGGTAGTCCGTTCCGTCGCCGGTCAGGAAAACGGGTAAGGGCCGGAACCCTTCACTGGAGCTCAGTTTTTCGTAGATGTTTCGGCCGGACTCTACGCTGATGTGGCGCTCGAAGCTCGTGCCGCCAAGCAACACCGCGATTCGTTCCTTTTGGGTGGCCGCAGCGCGCTTTGCGTCCAGCGCCTCATCCAGTTGGGCTGCCAGTACATTGGCTACTTCCATTGCCTCTTCCTGCGGTGTTTGCAGCCCGCGTTCGCGCAAAGAAATCCGGATGATGAAAGTCAGGAACTGACTCGGATTCAGGCCTATTTCTGCTGCCTGGTGGAAGAAGAAGCTGCTGGGCATCATACCCGAAGTGGTATTCGGATCATTGAGGTAGATGCCCCCGCCGGGCGTATGAAAGCCATCGATGCGGGCGTAGACCTGGAAATCCAGTTCCGTGAATAACCGCTCGCACTCTTCACGGATGGCCATGATCCGCTCGGTTGGTAATTCAATGGGGGTGATTTTGCGGCTGCGGCCGGGCATGTATTTGCTCCGGTAATCGAAGAGTTCGCTGCTGGGTTTAACGATCTCGGTGGGTGGCAACGCCACCACGGTTCCTGCTTCGGTACGGACGACAATGGTACTGAACTCCTTCCCTTCGATGAAGCCTTCGACGATGACGCGTTCTTCTGACTGATGACCGGTAAAAGTGATCAGTCCGGCCTGCTGCGCACTTCGCGTATTTCCGGCGGCGGCAGCCTCCAGGTATTCGTAGAGTTCATCGGGGGTGTACAGGGTCAGCTCGTGGTCGCCGTGCCTGGCGTCCAGGGGGAAGGCGATGCCGTCGCGCAGGTCGCTGATCATCCGGACGTACTCCAGCCGTTCGTAATCGTCGCGGGCCGCGTATTCACTGATGGGGAGCAGCTCGCGGAAGAAGGCGGCGTTGACGGCGCGCTCGAAGCTTTCCAGTCCGTCGGATTCTTCGATAATGGCTACGCCGATGGAGCTGCCCTGCCGGGCCGGGCGGATAACCATGGGCCAGCCGATTTCCTTTTCGCAAACGGCGAAGTGCTCGGCAACGCGGTCTGCGGTAAAGCCTCCTTTTTCGATGACGTGGATCGGCTGCGAAGCGAAGCCTTTTGCGGCCATCAGTTCCTTCTGCAGGGCTTTATCCAT
>JAUIIF010000282.1 GCA_030431945.1 Bacteroidia bacterium
CGCCCGAAGCGCCCCTTAGCAAAAACCTGAATTTTAGAACTGGCTGGGTATTTTGCTGTGCATACCCTGATTTGCACCTGCGGCCGCGCCGGCTGACTTTTTGCTTATCTTAGTGACTAATATCAAGATTAACGTCTAAACCACCGAAACCAACCATATTATGCAAATGAAAGACTTACTATTTTCGCTTACTTTCATGCTCTTACTCGTGCTGGCGGGAAGCCAGGTCGTTTCCGCGCAGGTTACCAGCCAGCGGATGACCATGAGCCGTGGCAGCAACGATGCGCTGATTCTGGAACTACCGACAGCCGAAGAGAAACTGGTGGCTAAGTTGTGGCCGGATTGGCTCAAGGACAACTACAAAGTGAAGACCAAAAAGGTCCGGAAAACTAAAAACGAACTGGAGCACCTGAACTTCTCCATTCCCGGCGTCAGCACCGGCGGCAAAGTAGATATGTACAGTGCGATCCGCACTTCTGGCGGTGGCAGTGAACTTACCATCTGGATTGCTACTCCGGATGGATACATCAGCCCGGAACTGGGAAGTGACCGCTACATCGAAGCAGAAAAAATGTTGATGCGCTTTGCCCTGGCGGTAAGTCGCGAGCAAATTCAGCTGCAGGTAGAGGAAGAAGAGAAAGCCCTCAAAGAGCTGGAGAAAGATCTGGAGCGCATCCGTAAGGACAAAGAAAAGCTGGAACAGGATATTGTTGATGCCGAGCGCGCCATAGAAAAGGCCCGGAGCGACATTGAAAACAACCTCGGGGAGCAGGATGCTAAAGCGAGAGAAATCGAAGCACAGATAGAAAAAATCGAAGCAACCAAGCGAAAGCTGAAAGATTTCTAAACGAACGGGCAGGATTACTGCCGCATTTGCCTTCGCCCAAACCATGTTGATGGTTTGGGCGAAGGTCCTTTAAGACATAAAGAATATCAATAACGTACACTTGGCGCCAGGGGGCTTTCCTTCTGCTGCAGGGAAAAGTTATTGCAACCGTAGATCACTCATTTTAAATTAAACAACTCCTACATACTATGGATCAGATTAACGAATGGATTGAAGAACTGATGACTCCTGAAAACCAGGCCACCATGGTGGGCTACGTCGTCAACATCGCCATTGCTTTGCTTATCATCCTCATTGGCTTCTGGGTGGCGAACCGGCTGACGAAAGCCATTGGCAAACAGATGGAAAACAGCAAGGTCGATCCTACCATCATTAATTTTGCTAAATCAGTAGTGGGTACCGGCCTGAAAATACTGGTAGTACTCGTGGCCGCCGGCCAGGTAGGTATTGAAGCGACCAGTTTCGTGGCCATCCTGGCGGCGATGGGCTTCGCGATCGGGCTGGCCCTGCAAGGGACGCTCGGCCATTTCGCAAGTGGAGTGCTCCTGCTGTTCTTCCGCCCCTACAAAGTGGGGGATCTGGTGGAGATTGGCGGCGGCCAGACGGGCACCGTCAAGGAGCTCGGCATCTTCAATACGGTACTGGCAACCCTTGACAACAAAAAAGTCATTGTCCCCAACGGCACCGTATCCAGTAATATCATTACCAACATCAGCGGGCAGGGAATAATCGGCGTAGAACTGACCTACGGCATCGGGTACAACGATTCAATTGATAAAGCCCGGGAGGTAATTCTCGCCGTTGGCGAGGCGTGCCCCTGGATCCTGGACGACCCGAAGCAAGGTGTCGTCGTCGCCGAGCACGGCGACAGTTCGGTCAACCTGGCCACCCGCCCATTCTGTAAGAGTGAGCATTACTGGGATACTTTCTTTTACATGCAGGAGCACGTGAAGAAGGCGTTTGACCGCGAAGGTATCAGCATTCCGTTCCCGCAGCGGGATGTACATATGGTGAAGTAAAAAGGGGTACCGGTTGGCGGGAAAGTAACCACTCCGGCTTAGGTGTAGCATAAGCTGATTACCTCATCCTGCTAACTAAAATGCCTGATCATCCTGATCTCCTCTTCACTTAAGTAGCGATAAAAGCCGCGGGGCAGGTCCTTTTTTGTCAGCCCCGCCAGGTAGACCCGGTCGAGCAGCTCGACCGTGTAGCCCAGGTGCTCAAAGGCGCGACGTACGATCCGGTTACGGCCGATATGAATCTGGAGGGCGACCGTTAAGGGGTCGCCCGCTTTTGCGTAGCGTACCCAGTCTACCGCAAAAGGGCCGTCGTCCAGGTCGTAACCGACTTCCATCTGCGCCAGGTCCATGGGCGTAAAGGGCTTGTCGAGGGTAGCGTGATAAATCTTGCTGACTTCGTGGCTGGGGTGCGTTAAGCGCTTGGCAGCGTCACCGTCGTTGGTGATGAGTAAGAGCCCCGTCGTTTCCCGATCCAGCCGGCCAACGGGGAAAAGCCGGTAATTTTCGAGGGCGGGGTCGGCGAGCAGGTCCATGACCGTCGTCCGGTCGTGCTCATCGGAAGTGGTGGTGATGACGTTTTTGGGCTTGTTGAGCAGGACGTAAACGAACTGTTCGTCCGGGCTGACGATTTTATCCTTGAAGGAGATTTTATCACCTTCCTTTACCTGGTAGGCCGGGTTATTTTCCGTCTCCCCGTTCACTTTTACCAGGCCGGCCTTGACCATGTCACCGCACTGGCGGCGGCTGGCGACGCCGGAGTGGGCAAGGTATTTATTCAGCCGCATCCCGATGATGGAGTCGGCAGATCGATCACGTCCGGGCGGCTTACCGGAATTACGAGCCTGTGAGCGTTGAAATCGACGGGGCTTCTTCATGGGCAGAATACTGAGATGAAGGCGAAAGGTACTGCTTGATGACCCATACGCGTGCGGGTTCCCGGTGTATAATCTCGGTAATCCGAGCGCGCACGGCCGTCGTAATGCGAGGAACAAGCAGGTGCGTACGGTGAGCAGCCCGGCAGTAAACCTGCCCTTCGGCGGAAACTTATGTAGTAGCCAGGCCTGCAGTCGGCCTCCGCACGGCTTACGTGGTGGTTCCCTTATCCGTAATGGCGTAGTCCGGGGGGGACTTTCTATCGGTTACGCCCGGAGAAAAAGGGAGCAGGAGTTGTCAAGAAATGTAACTTAAAAAGTTACACAATTGTATAAATTATTTATTTGGTTACATCGTGCTAAATGCATTACCTTGCAGCACAATCAACACCTGCATGAGAACGCTAACCCTCTTATCCTTCCTTCTCCTCGCCTCTATCGGAGAAATTTACGCCCAGTGGCAACCAGTCAACGGACCAGACGGGACAAACGCCCGCAAGGTGGTACAAAGCGGCAATTCCCTACTGGCCGTAACTACCGGGGGGCTTTACCGCAGTGCGGACGGTGGCGCGCAATGGCAGTCGGTTCTTACCGGCCCCCTGGCCCGAACTTCTGTCTCCAACCTCGAGGCCGATGGCCTCAACCTGATGATTCGCGTCCTCAATCAGGAGTCGGGAAATTATGACCTGTTGATTTCTGGCGACGGTGGCTACCACTGGCGCCCCATCACCCTTTCCAGCAGGATCAACAACACTTTCAGGGGAATGGCCTTCAACGGGCGGGAAATAATCTACCGCGACAGCCGGCAGGCCTACCTCTCTTACGACGCCGGGGAAAACTGGACTACCCTCAGCAGCAGCCGCCTGCCCATTATTCCCAACTCTTTTTATGCGCAGGGTGGCTCGTTTTACGTAACCAGTAGCAATGGTCAGCTTTTTCGATCCGCTGATCCGGAAAATGAAGGCTGGGAAGAACTTCCGTTCCCGATAGCTTCCACGCTTCCGGCCAGGCTACTGGTACACGGCGATACTTTGCTGGCCGGCGAGCTCAACCGTGCTGTTTACTACAGCCACGATGATGGACAGAACTGGACGGAAGCCACCGGTATTGAAAATTTTGACGTTTATAATGAAGGGTTCTGGCAAGCTAACGGCAACTTCTACGCCCTTGATGATGATAACCTTTTTCGCTCGGAAGATGGCGGGATGACCTGGACGGCCACCACCGGCAACAGGGATATCTTCAATGACGTGACGCCCGCGGCGGGCGGCCTTTTTCTCCTCAAATCCGGAGAAATTTACTTTTCTACAGATGAAGGCATTAGCCTTACGGCCAAAAACGCAGGCATTAACGGCAGTACCATCTACCATTGGGAAGCCCAGGGAAATGGCCTGACCTACTACCATAACGGACGCAAGCTTTATCACGGAAGTTACGGAGAACGGACGGTCTCCCTAGACTCCTCCCTGGCTTTTGCGGGGACACAGATGAACGAAATGCTGGCCGCCCCGGACGATTACGTGTACTACATCATCAACGGAGTCGGTTCGCAAACGAACGATGTGTACCGGGTTTCACCCACGGGTGAGCAAACACATATTCTTACCGCCACGAACCAGCCCTGGCTGGCCAGTGACCACCTCGAGTACGCAGATGGCAAACTCTTCTATTTCGGTAATGGTTTGGAGCAATTTTCCACAGACCGTGGAGATACCTGGCAATCCCAGCGTGATCTGTACCCCCGTGCATTCAGCGATTTCGCCCGTTATGAAGACGCGGTTTTTACCATAGCCAGCAGTGGTGTGAAGAGGAAAAAGGATGGGGCTGCCGAGTGGGAAGATGTGAATAACGGCCTGCAGCTGGAGGAATTTCCCATTGGAACCAATGGCCGGGATTGCCGGCTGATCAGCACCGAAGGCGCTCTTTTTGCCCTGCTTTCCCGCAGCAGCTCAGATTTTTATGACATCTACGTTTCTAACGACGGCGGCGACAATTGGCAACTGACCGCCCAGGACCTGCCGCCAATTATTTACCCCTACAGCAATGCCCCTCCCGGCGTTAAAGAAATTGTTGCCGTCGGTGGCTACCACCTGCTGGCTGCCCGGGATGTCGGCGTGGCGATTTCGAACGACCAGGGCCGTAACTGGACCCTCTTTAACGGAAATCTGCCGACAGACCGGGTGGAAGAACTCCACCTCGTCAACGGCAAAGTAGTGGTGTCTACCTTCAGAAACGGATTGTGGGAGCTTGATCCCGCCAGTATTCAACTACGGCAGGTAACGGGCACCGTTTTCCTGGATGAAAATGCCGACGGCAGCCCCGATGCAGGAGAACCGGGATTACCCAACGTAAAACTGGTACTGGAAAATGGGGAGGACCTCTCCTTCACCGGTCCCACCGGAAATTACCAGTTGCTTTTTCGCAATGACGGGGACTTTGGTCCGGAGATCAATAATCCTTATTTCACCGCAGCTCCTGCCAGTCGTAATACCACCACTGCGGATACCCTTCACTTTGGCTTACAGCTCACCACCGAGGTTAATGACCTGCGCGTCGGTCTGGAAACCGATAATGTCCATCGCCCCGGCTTCAGCAACCGGTATTACCTCCGTTACGAGAACCGGGCGGCAGCTACGGAGCAAGTCATTCTTACCCTGGCACACGATCCATTGCTGCACTATGATGGTGCCAACCGTGCGCCTGACCTGGTGGAAAGCAATACGATAACGTATAATTTGGGAGAGCTGGCACCACTGGAAACCGGCCTTATCGTTCTCCACTTCACCGTGCCGGCTGACGCGCAGTTGGGGACCGTCCTCAGTTCCGTAGCCACCATCAGCAGTACGGCGGTAACAGAATTCGAACCGGGAGACAACGTTGCTACTTTAATGGATGGCCTGGTCGGGGCTTTTGATCCTAACGACATTGCGGTGGACGAAACCATTCTCTCACCAGCGATGGTCCGAAACGAACAGGTCTTGCACTACCGCATCCGCTTCCAGAATACGGGGACTTACCCTGCGGAAACGGTGGTGGTCCGCAATGACATTGACCCCGGGCTGGTGATCAGCAGTATTAAAAACGTGGTGACGAGCCACCCCTACGAAATCGTGGTGGAAGGAGACCGGACGCTGGCGTTCGTTTTTAACGACATCCAACTTGCGGATAGTACGCGCGACGAAGCCGCCAGCCATGGTTTCATTACTTACGAGATGGTCGTTAGCGAGGCGCTGGTGCCGGGCGATAGCCTCTTTAATCAGGCCGCCATTTACTTCGATTTTAATGAACCGGTGATCACCAATACCGTCGCTACGGTAATCGAAGTCCCGGATGCTACCCGGGCCCCCTGGCGCCAGTTATCGGCCCTGGCCTTCCCCAATCCGGTACTGCGCGGAGCGGAGCTTTCGCTGGTCATTGATGGTCCGGCCGGTACCCTGGTGGTTTTTGATCAGCTGGGGCGTCAGGTACGTGCACTGCGGTCTTTCCACCCGGCAACCGACCGGCTGCAGACGGAACAACTCGCGCCCGGGGTGTATTTTCTGCAGTTTGTCAGTCCGGCCGGCAGGGTGGGCGTAAAGCTGCTC
>JAUIIF010000283.1 GCA_030431945.1 Bacteroidia bacterium
CTCCTTCCTGAATTTTCGCAACCGGCCCGCCGGCTTCCTGAACGATCAGCGGCTCGATGAATTCATCGGTTTTGCCGGCGGCGTAATTTTCCTTAATGCTTGCCAGTACATCGGTGGTCGGGCTTCCCTCTCCTTTGACCATGGCGTCGTAGGCTTTCTCGATCCGTTCCCAGCGGGTGTCCCGGTCCATAGCGTAAAAGCGCCCGGTGACGGAAGCCAATTTTACCGGTTGGGAAGCGATGTGCTCCGTCAGGGTTTGCAGAAAACCGTAGCCGGAGTCCGGCGCTACGTCGCGGCCGTCCGTAAAGGCGTGAATAAACACTTGTTCATTCCCGGCTTCCGTGGCAATATCCGTTAGTCGCAGCAGGTGATTCAGGTGGGAATGTACGCCTCCGTCACTGACCAGACCGATCAGATGGACGGCTTTATTGTTCTCCCGCGCGTAAGCGAGGGCTTCCTGCAGAGCCGGTAATTTAGCCAGTTCCCCTTCCCGGATGGCTTTGTTGATCCGGGCAAAACTTTGGTAAACCACCCGGCCCGCGCCAATATTCAGGTGGCCGACTTCGGAATTGCCCATTTGCCCTTCGGGCAAGCCGACCTCTTCGCCGTACGTCACCAGGGTAGCGTGGGGAGCCTCCCGGTAAATCCGATCAAAATTCGGGGTACTTGCCTGGGCAATTGCGTCGTCTGCGGGCCGGTCTCCAAGTCCCCACCCATCGAGAATGACCAAAAGTGCTTTACCTGTTTTCATACGGAAAGGTTATTTTTTCGGTGCGAAGGTACGGTCTTTCGATCGGCAAAAGTCTACTGGCCGCAGCGGTGTTAACCCTTTACTTTGTTTGCACCTGCGGCCGCGCCAAAAGGTATGCGCGTGGGTGAAAAATGCCCTTTTCTGTCCAATTGTCTGAAAATCAACACAAAATATTAACCCTTTCTTAGCAATCCCCATGGGCATGGGGGCGTTTTTAGCACGACATTATTGTGACATTTGTGGCAACAAACGTCTAAAGTATAGTCATTCAACCCACCAATGGCCCCTGCGGCCGGGTTGAACCTTCGGTAACCGACCATTTCTCAACAGTAATGGTTTTTTGGGTCACCAAAATTTTATCCCATGAAAACGCTTCTCTTTCTTTACCTGGCCACTTTCAGCGTGCTCGCTCCCGATACGGAGCAAAAACCGCTGGCCCTCGACGATGTTTGCCGCGCCATTGGCGCCGGCAATATTGATCAATTAGCTTCCGTCATGGATACTGAGGTTGAACTCAGCATCATTGACCAGGAAGACCTGTACAGCCGCGACCAGGCAGTAGCTGCGCTAAGAAAGTTTTTTGGCGAGTGCTCGCCCAGTAGCTTTGGCAAAGTCCACCAGGGAGCTTCCAAGACGGCGGATGCGGAGTACTGTATTGGTACGCTTGCTACGGCAAAAGGCCCCTTCCGGGTCTACGTCTACGTGGCTAAGCAGGGCAACGGCGTGTTGTTGCAGGAATTAAGATTTGAGCGGGAATGATTGTTCCCCACTCCAGGTTAAATGATGGCCGCTCCGATGAATCATCGGAGCGGCTTTTTTTATTTCTCCCGCAAAATATTATTCTGCTACCGTTCACTAAACGCGTCAGCCTAAGTAAAATCTTGGCCAGGGTAACGCGTTACCTTTGCGCTAACGTTAGTACAGACGACCTGATTTTTATCGGAACTGAAACACAATATTGAGGCGCAAAAAGCACCGTAAGATTTTCATTTGTAAGCGCGTCTACGATTATCCCATCGAACATATTGGTTTAGCCACAGTCTTCCCCGTGGCCTAATGTGGCACCTTCCCTCGCCAGGCCAACCTTTTTCTCATCGCCGGATAGTTGCCTAGGGCACTTGCACTTTACCCCCCGGTAAGGTAACAGGCTTGCACGCCCTGCTCTGACACTAATCTGGTTATTACTAAATTTGTGACGCTGTCCCAATGGCCGTGTCACTCTCTACACGCTGAAATAAACCATGTTTACAAAATTTAACCTATTTCACAACACCCAGGTGTTGGCAGTACTTCTTTGTACGCTACTTCCATTTTCACTCCTCTTCGGCCAGTCGAAAAACCTGTTGCGGCCAGTAAATAACAAACAGGAGACGGCAGCCCTGATCAATCAGGAGATCACCAGTTTTGGCCTGCTGGAGATGGATGCCGAAGATTATTCCCAACTCGTTGGCACCGCTCCGGCCGCATGGTCATTGACCTTGCCGGCCACGGTGGGCATCAATCCGGAAATAACCCTGGAGCTGAAGAAGAATGATTTTCTTCGCGCAGACTTCAGGCTGCGCAGGGCTTCCGACGGCCAGGCCATTACCCAGCCGGACCTCGGTCAGCACTACGTTGGCGAAGTCGCCGGGTACCCCGGCAGCAAGGTGGCCCTAAGCCTGCTGGAACAGGAGCTGACCGCCACCATCACCTATGCAGGTGGTGAGCGGCTGGCCCTGGGGAAGGTGGGCAACCAGGCTGCGAAAAGCGCTGTTGCCACCTATTTGCTGTTCCAGGATCGTCAGCTGGCCGACAAACAGGAGTTTGACTGTGGCACCCCCGATACCGGGATACCTTACACCAGTAAGGAACTCACCCGGGCGGCGGCGGATAAATCTTCCGGCGGTTGTGTGGATCTCTATTTTGAAATCGACTACGACATTTTCTTCGATAAAGGAAGCGTGGAAGCAGCCGCCCAGCACCTGGCGGCCAACTTCAACGAAGTCAGCCTGCTCTACGCCGACATCAACGTTGACCTGAAGCTGAGCGAGGTATTCGTCTGGGACATTTTCAGCCCTTATTTCGGGACGACAAGCAGCGCCATGCTGTCCCAATTTCAGGCCAATCGTACCTCCTTTAACGGTGATCTTGCCCAACTGGTCAGTTACCAGGCCAGCGGTGGAATTGCCGTTCTCGACGGTCTCTGCCACCCCTTAACGGCGGCCCGGATGAGCTTTTCGAGTATTCATTCCAACTTTGCGGCAGTACCGGTTTACAGCTGGTCTACCATGGTGATTGCCCACGAGCTCGGCCACCTGCTCGGCAGCCAGCATACCCACGCCTGCGTCTGGAACGGTAACAACACGGCCATTGATGGTTGTGCCGGCCTTACCGAAGGCCTCTGCGGTACGCCGGGAATTCCCGTTAATGGCGGCACCATCATGTCTTACTGTCATTTACGCCCTCAGGGCATCAACTTTGAACTCGGTTTCGGCCTTCAGCCCAGTGCGGTAATCGCCAACCGGGTGGCCGCAGCGCAGGGGTGCGTTCAGGCTACTTGCGCAAACGGCGGCGGTGGCAACGGCGGCGGCGGCAACGGAGGAGATGATGATGATGATGACGACGACGATGATCCGATGCCGGTTTCCTGCGACCAGCAAACCGTTTACGTCAATGTCACCCTCGATGATTTTGGCATGGAGACCGTCTGGAAACTCCGCACCGAGACCGGAACCGTACTGGCCACCGGAGGCCCCTACCCCAAAAAGCAGAAAGGGAAGGTAATGCGGGACACCGTCTGTGTGATCGACGGTTGCTACGTTTTCGAAATTATGGATACTGACGGAGACGGCATTTGCTGTACCTACGGGCAGGGAAGGTTCGAACTACGGGATTCCTCCGGAACGGTCATCGTCCCTAACCAGGCCTTTGATACCCTTGCCATTGCTGATTTCTGTCTCCCAGAAGTGGCGCCCGACGACGATGATGACGACGACGACAATTCCGATTGTGAGGTAATTGACTTCATCCAGAACCCGGTAGTGACCTACGGCACCAACCAGGACGAAGGCGACGTCAACATCATCAGCAATAACGAGATAATGCTCGAAAACAATGCCTGGAAAGCCATCCTGATCGACTACACCGTCACGCCGGACACCTGGATCTCGTTCTGGTTTAAATCCACCAAACAGGGCGAAGTACACGGAATCGGACTGGACGACAACGAAGTTCTCTCCTCCAACCTCACCTTCCGGGTGTACGGTACCCAGGGCTGGGGTATCGGGGACTTCAACAATTACCCCGGTGACGGTACCTGGCACTTTTACCAGATCCCGGTAGGGCAATTCTACACCTTAGATGCGGCTTACCTTTTCTTCACCTCCGACCATGACGTGGGTACCGGTGATGGCAACAGTTACTTCCGCGATGTTGCGCTTACGGAAGGCGCGCCCTGTGGTGGTCCGGCGGCACTGCCGGAATCACCTGCCCCTGAGCACCACCCTTTACCGGCTTTGCGCCTGACCCCGAATCCGGCCAGTACCACGGTGAAGGTGACCCTGCCTGCCCAGTGGGCGAAAACGTCTTACCGCGTCATCGACCTGGCGGGGCGGACGGTCATTACCGGAGAAACGCAGGATGCTGCCTTTCAGCTGTCCGTAGCCGATTTGCCGAACGGCACCTACGTCCTGCGTGCAGGGGCCGCAAGCCGGCGTTTTATCGTGGCCCGCTAACCGTTAACTGAGGTAAACCTGGCCCGGGCACCCCCGGTGCTTTTTATTGACGGCTGCATTTTCTGCCGTGCGGATCAGAAAAAACAACTCGTCAATTTTTCACCGCTGGTGCCCGGGTCAGGTACCGCTGCGACCTGCTCTGGCCGGTCAGTCCCTCCACTTTTGCAGCAGCTGTGTGGCAGCGGCAGCGATAGCTGCCGGATCCTGATCTTTGATGCAGCGAAAGTGTCCTTGCGGGCATTTTTGAAAGCCGATCTTTGAGCAAGGGCGGCAGGAAAGTCCCCGTACTTCCTGCCGCCTTTCTTTTTCCTCCGCTTCCTGACCGGGCAGGTAGGGGTACATCCCCAGGTCAGGGACCGTATTGCCCCATACGCTGATCATGGGTTTACGGAAAGCGGCGGCAACGTGCATCAGCCCCGTATCGTGGGTAACGACCAGGGTGGCCTGACGGACGAGGCTGGCGGAACCCGCCAGGGAAAAATTGCCGCAGGCATTGTGTACCTGCGGGCCGGATTGTGCAGCAATGCGGGCGCCAGCTTCCTGCTCTGCCGGGCCGCCCAGCAGCAGCACTGGCTGGTGCAGTTGTTGGCAAAATTCGATCATTTGGGGCTCCGTCAGTCGTTTGGTGGCGTGGGCGGCACCAATAACAAAAGCAACGTACTGGAGCGGGAACCCCGCTGCTTCCAGATCGACTTCCTCTGCGGGGGTAATAAAATAGTCCAGTCCCCTGCCATCATTGGTTACCCCCAGCGCGGCAACGGTGCTCAGGTAACGATCTACAATGTGTACGGAGGGCATCCGGTTGATGCCGAAACGCGTCAGCAGGAACTTGCGAAAATTCAGTTTGGGGAAAGTATACGTTTGCGGGCGCGGACGCAGGTGCCGGGCTGCGTTGAGGGCAAGCCGGACTTTAAGCTCCCGGGTCCTCAGGTTACCGTGTAAATCGATGACGTAGGAGAAACGCTCCTGCAGCAGGGTAGCCGTGAGTTCGTGGACCTCCTTTTCGATGGTCCACAGCTGATCGATGTAGGGATTGTCGCGTAGTACACCGGCGAAGGACTGCTTGGTCAGAAAATGAACCTCCAGGTCCGTCTGCTGCTTGAGGCAGCGGATTACGGGGGTGGTGAGTACGATATCACCAATCGAGGAAAAGCGAATGATAAGAACCTTGCCGGACATGGGGCGAAGGTAAGGAGCCCCGGTTTACTTCCGTTGCTCTTTTGGCCTTTCCCTGCACCTGCGTGCGCGCCACCTTCCGTGCTCAGAAAAAGTCAGGACGTGGCGCTGTTTTAAGCCTCCACCCCTTCCGGAAGGTCTTTTTTTGTCACTTCCATTTGCCCGCCGTCCTGCTGACTCTTCATGACGGTGTAAATTGCCTGAGCGGCGGGAACCAGGATGCGACCAGCCGACAGTATTGATTTAAGATCAAAACCTTTGTCGGCCGAAGTATTTTTGGGCATCGGTGTAGCCGCTGACGGCCGACGGGCAGGCAGGGGGGCCGGAGCCGGCTCGTGTGCCTGGGCAACCGGTGCTGCCGACGGTAATGCTGGTGGTACGGGTGCAACCGCCGGCGATTTTTTCCGGAAGACCCGGTAGCCAATATAAGCCATCAACCCCAGCCCCATCACTGGCAACGCCAGGTCCTCATAAGCAAAGCGGCTAACGGTGGAGGGCGTCCGTTGCAGGCTTTTGGCCAGCCCCGCTTTTGCGTTTTCCTGTTGTTCCTTCAATTCGGCTTTGCGCTCCTGTAACTCGGCCAGACTGGAAATGGTAGACGTCTTACTCATTTGGACACTTCTTTATCGGTTTCTTCAAAAAACAAGGCGATCACCTTGGTTACGGCGGGGTTTACA
>JAUIIF010000881.1 GCA_030431945.1 Bacteroidia bacterium
TTGCGCACCCAGCAGTACGAATACCGCGAGTTGCCACAGAACATCAAGCAGCAGGAACTGGACCGGGAGGCGATGATCGTGGATTAAAAGTAACGTCGCTGAATTATACCTAAGTCAAAGTGGTTTAGGTATATAGCCGTTTGGTTTACCGTGGAGCTGAAGTGGCTGCCGCGATCGTGGTCGGTGCCCCCTATCCTTCACGGCATCACCACGGCACTTGCCGGGGCGCGGCCGCAGGATGCAATAATCGTTTTAAGCACAGCGAACCCAGGGTTAGCGAAATTTCGCTAACGTTGGTCGAAGTCTCTTCCCGTTTTATCTATTGGCCCGTGCTTTTAACACTAAGTGAGCGGAGTTTTGCCCCCGAACCCAGTGGTTAGGCCCTTCGGTTGAAGATGCTTCCTCCCGTTTAAAGTTCGCAACGAACACCTCCGGCGGCTTTTGGTCCAACTACGCAACCTGTTTCCTAATGAGTCATACCATCATCGACCATTCTAATTCCCGATCCTTTTTCAACATGGCCTGGATCGCCTTCGTCCTGGCCACCCTGGGGACCATCGCCGGCATCATTTTGCTGGAGGCCAGCCTGGCGGCTAAAGGCTTTCTCGCCATGGGTTTTGTCTTCACCATCAGCGCCTGCTTCACCCTGGCCAAGGTGACCCGTGACCGCCACGAATCCGAGCGCCTGTACAATAAGGTCGAGCGCGCCAAGACGGAGCAATTCCTCAGCGAAAAAGAAAACCCCGGCAGCAGCTTCTGAATTCGGGTACGGAGAAAAGGTTCTGGCCACCAGCTGAACAATTGGGCTTGGGCCTTACGTTGAGGAAACGTACCCCAGATAAAAAGACCCGATGAAACCGACCAAGCTCCTACTCCTGCTCCTCCTTCTCTTTGTTTACACCGCCTGTTCTGACGATGATGGAGGTGTTACCACCCTCCCCGACGGGGAGGAGCCGGACAACGTAATCGGCCTTAACTACGCCGAAGCCGTAGCTGGTGACTTTACCCCCCTCTACGAAGGGGTCATTGATGCGCTGGACGAAGTAGCGGATATTTCCATCATCGCCCGGATAAACCACGCCTCTGCCGCTGCCGGCGCGGGCGTTTCCCTCAAGGCTACGCGCGTTCTCCTGTTTGGCAACCCCGCCCTGGGCACCCCGTTGCTGGAG
>JAUIIF010000284.1 GCA_030431945.1 Bacteroidia bacterium
GGCGGCCGGTCACACTGACGCCCGGTCCCGAGCCCTCGAGTTCGCTGCGTCGGGCCCTCGACGGCGCCGCGTCCACGGGAACCGCCACGCCGATATACTCTCCCTCAATATACTGCATGGCCCGCAACATGCCAGACCGGACAGGGTATATACGGTATACGTCTATGCGGTACGCAATGCGGCCTGCCGGGCCAGCAAGCGCCAGCGTCCGCATCAGGAGCACCATCTTCTCAGCGCCCAAATCCCAGCCATGCCGAATCCATCGCTCCACGCCGAGATCTCCCTCGGCCGAGGTCGCCTTGTACGGCGGGGAAAAAGTCTTTTTCGGTCACGATAAGTACATCGCCGTCAGCTGGATGACGGAAGGTGAAAGTGGCTACCTGAATGGTTGGGCCGACTGGAACGGTAACGGAACCTTCGATAAAAACGAAAGAATAATCGCTAACCATGAAGTTAGTGCTGCGGGTGCAGCCACCTTCGCCACCCAGGCGCCAACGGCTTTTGCCCTTGGCCAAAAGAAACTTCACTTTACCCTGACGACTACTCCCTCAGAAATTCCGGGCACCGGTCTACGGACGGAACAACTAGTCGAGCTAGTGGAAGGCCGTCCTACGGGAGCGGACAACGTTTACCCGGAACTTGCAGCGGGCGAGCAAATCCAGTTCATGATCCGGGACAGCGAAGGCAAAATTGTTCCCACGTTGGAAACTACCGATAAGCTTACAACTTGTGGAACCGGCACTTTCAATTACACAAATTGTGAAGGAGAAGTCATTACCATTGATCGCTCCAACCTCTACAAGGATAACTACTTCTATACGGATAATGACTACCTCGCCTGTGGCTTCGCTTACGTTGACGTGAACTGTAACGTTGGCCCATCCGTCCGGGCTTACTGTCTTGATTATAATAAGGTCGCCCCAACTCCGGGTGCCGGAGCACCTTACGGTCGGGCAACGTACGATCGCATTGTCGGCGCCATCAACGCCGGTTACTCCGATGAGCTCGCCATTGAGCGGGTCAACTGGGTGCTGTGTAACGGTGATCAAAACACAAACACCGGTCGTCAGGAAATAGACGCAGCGATCTGGTACCTGATGGGAACGAACTCTACCTGTAATTCCCTCTGTAATTCAGCGATCAACTCGGTTACCTCTATTTCCGGAGGCATTGCCGATCAGATGGTTTTTTACGTGTCCAATTACTATTCTAACGTCCAGCCCTTCGTTGAAGGAACCTGTTTTTCAACCTGTACCCCGGATGTTGTCTTTACCAACAATGGCGATTGCCCCGGAGAAGTCTACTGGTATAATGGCTCCACCGAAATCCTCTACCAAACTCTTAATGCCGGACAATCATATACCCAGTCCACCTTCCCCGGCCACGTATGGCGCGTGCGTGATGCTAATACCGGAAGCCTGATCAAGACTTACACCGTAGGCTCTGAGTGTACGGGCCAGCAAGTCAACTTTTCCTCTTCTGAATGTTCCTCCACCTGCCCGGACAACCTGCTCGTCAACCCGGGCTTCGAGACGGGGAACCTTAATACTTACTGGATCAGTGGTAATACCTTTGTTGCGCAGAACCACGTCAACTCAGGCAGCTACTCTGCGGAAATGGAAGATCCTAATTCCGGATTTGGCGTCAGTAACATCGCGGCCGCGGCCGGCCAAACTTTCTCCCTCTCCGTCTACGCAAAGTCACACTCCGCAGCGGGGTGGAACGGCTTCGGTATTGATTTTTTGAATGCGTCAGGTACTGAAATCAGCGAAGTGGTGGAAACAACGAATTTGAATTCGGGCTTCCAGCAGTACTTCATCTCCGGGATTGCGCCTGCGGGAACGGCCTCCATTAATATCTGGTTCTTCCGCGACGCAGCCTCTAATGGCAACTACTTCATCGACGACATCTGCCTGCAGGTAGATGGCTCCGTTACGGACGGTGGTACCCCTCCTGATGATTTTGCCTTTTCTTGTAACGAAGGTACTTTCGTGGAGTTGTACACCAGTTCCGTAGACTGTTCTTCTTCCCCTAACGCACAAACCAATATTCCGGACGTCGGTTCCGTCAGCCAGGTAGTCGTAGAGGTTGTATACAAAAATCAGTACCCTGGTGGTTCCATCGCCGTCCAGGCCAGCAATGGCCAAAGCTATCTTCTCAACCAGGTAACCCTGACCAATCAGCGGAGCCCCAATGTTTTCGTCTACCGGGGCCTGATTCCCGAAGGCGTCAGCTGGGTGTCTTACAGCGATAATGCGGGCTGTGTTAATAACAGCACTAGTAATAACGGTTTACAATCCCTGGCCTCATATGCTTTCCGCTCTACCAACGTCGAGCGCTCGTCTCAGGGAACGTTCACGGACCAGTCCGGCTACAATAATATCACCACCTTTACGATTGACGTGCCGACCGATGTCGTTAGTCGGGACATGGTCATTAAGGTGCCGATCTCAGAATTGACCACCGACGGTCGCTACCTGACCATCCGTGCCCTGATCGGAGGGGTGGAACAAACCTCGCAGACGATCTTCGGTCCTACCAGCGGCTGCTGTATTGAAGTGGTGGACCTCGCCTTGCAAAACGTGGCCGGTAACGTTAACCAGGTTACCATTGAAATTGATACGCGTAACGATCAGTGGCCCGGGTCTACTACCTTAGATGGCCAATCTTACGTCCTGGCCAGCCTGGTTTACGTTGACGTTATGTGTCCATCCATCGGTAGCGACTACGGTGATGCGCCTGCCTCTTACGGAGACATCTGCTACATCGTTAATAATGCTGATGCTGGCATGTTGCAAACCAAACTAGGCAGTAAGGTAGATGCTGAGTCCGGCTCCCAATCAAATAATAATGCGGATGGAGACGACAACAACGGCCTGGATGATGAAGACGGCGTAGTCTTTGCCAATGGCACTACGCTGGAAGCAGGTACTACGAAAGGCATCACCATCTCCTGGACTTCCAATGACCAGGAAGGACACATCTTCGGCTGGATTGACTGGGACGCAAATGGTACGTTCGACAACGACGAGATCGTCGTGAATAACTACCTCGTTGGCTCAAATAATGGCAGAGAAAGTGGAAGTGTAACCTTCTCCGTTGACGTTCCTTCGGATATCGGCTGCGGTACTTCCTACGCCCGCTTTACCATCAACAGCGATGTAAGTGAGGCTGGCCCTACGGGTAATTTCTGTGCTACCACCAGCCAGTTTGATGATGGTGAGGTAGAAGATTACCAGGTTACGCTTGGAGGCCTTTCCGAGCTTGTTTGTGAGTATAATCGCAACAATCAGGGCTGGATCCAGGGAGACTGCCGAGTAGAAGTCTGCGAAGGCGATCATTTGCGCCTTTCCATTAATCCTAATGGTACCGTCCCTTCCTGGAATGGTCCTAATGGCTTTTCAGCTAATGGCAATGACATTGATCTAGGTACGGTCTCGATGGCTGAAGCTGGGGTTTACGTAGCTTCCCTGAACCTTGGTAACGGCTGTGTTGCCATTGCCGAAATCACCGTGGACGTCATTGCTCAGCCAACACTCAGTTTTGTAACGACTGATGCCATATGTGGTCAGGCGAACGGCGCCATTGACCTTACCGTTGCCGGTATATCTAATCTGGTGCAGTTCGAACTTTACGAAGGAAGTTATTCCGTACTTCCTGATTTTAGTTCCCTCACGCCGGTCCAGACGGGCTTAAGTGATGGTTTTGACATCTCCGAGTCGGAATTTGACGACAACTTCGCTATGCGTTTTACCGGTACCATTACGGTGCCAACCGCAGGCAGCTATACCTTCTACACCAATTCAGATGACGGCAGCCAGTTATTTATCGATGGCGCGTTGGTTGTTAATAATGATGGCTTGCACGGAATGCAGGAAACCAGCGGTAACGTAACGCTGACGGCCGGCAAGCACGACATTGTTGTCACTTACTTCGAACGGACTGGTGCCGTTGGCCTGACGGTAAGCTACCAGGGCCCGGGGATTAGCAAAAGGGTTATTCCAACGACTGCACTCAATGTTCCGTTCTCCATCCTCTGGAGCAATGGCGCTACGACGGAAGATCTTACGAATTTAAGTGCCGGGGATTACTCCGTGACGGTAAGCTATGGTAATGATTGCACCGTCAGTGCAAGCCGGACCGTAGGCGAAACTGCCGGCGTTATAGTCGATGCCGGTGATGATGTAAGCATCTGCGATCAGGACGAAACGGTAATCAGTGCGTCCGCCACCGGTTCCCAAACCTGTACCGACCCCGGTGTTTCAGATTGTAATCACGAGCTGGAAGCTAGCGGAGGTTACGTTGAAGATCCCACCTCTGCTGCCTACTGTGGCTCTGGGATAGGGGCCAAATTATGGACTGCCGGCAACCAGGGAACCTCTTTTGTAACCATTGATTTTCTTGAAGTTGTTCCTGCCGGCACCGAGATCTGTGTCAGCATGAAATTGGAGCACTGCTCCAATGTTTCAGTAGGGCACTCCAGCGCAGGAGTACATGCTTCTACCCAGCCTTCCAGCAGCTTTGTTTCCTTGGCTGCGGCACAAACCTTTACCTCTACCAGTTACCGGGAATACTGCTACACCCTCACCGCTCCTGCCCGCTACATAAAGGTGCAGGACAATGGAGGATGTGCTTTCCGCGTGGACTACGTCCGCTTCCAAACTGTAGGGGCATCCACGAACACGTTTACGTACCAATGGTCAGGCCCTGGAATCGTGGGTGCTGCTGACCAAATGGCCATCACGGTCAACCAGTCGGGTACTTACACCGTGACGGTCACAGACTGTACGGGGGAATGTACCGCTACTGATCAGGTGGTGGTTAACCTGAATGATCTACCCGATCCGGTTTGCGAAAGTAATGTGAATGACGAAGGCTGGGTTATTGAAGAAGATTGTGCGATTACAGTCTGTGCTGGCGATAAGCTTATGCTTAGCGTAAATCCGGATGTATCCACGGTTGTTTGGTCAGGCCCCAATGGCTTCTCCGCAACGGGCAATGATGTGCTGATCGGCAATAACATTTCCAGCACGGATGCAGGGGATTACATTGCTACGGTTAGCGACGGCAACGGCTGCTCAGCTTCAGCCACCATCAGCGTTTCCGTTAACTCCGTTACGGCTGACGCCGGAGCTGACGTAGACATCTGCGAATGTGTCAATACCACCAGCGGCACCACCATCAATAGCATTGTCGGAACTTTCAATGCCTTTGTAGAAACCAGCTCCACCCTCGTAGGCGGAGATACCGAAGCGCCCCTGGCCACCGGAGGAAACCTGAACCTGAACGGTTCCTTCAGCATGGCTGGTAATACTTCCGGTAATTATGTGGTCGGAACAGACAGCCGACCTGTCGGACTGCTCATCGGCGGCCGCATTAACTACAATTCCGGCGGCGGTATCAACTTGTTGAACAATACTTACGTCAAATTAGGAAACACTACCGGAACCACCATCTGGACGAACTCTCCGGACGGTAGCCTGCAGAATACCCGCCTGACCGCCGGTACCTACTCCGCTGCTCCCGCCGTTTACCTGAGCACGATGCAAACCGCCGCCTCCGTTACGGCGGATGACGGAATTGACTTTGCTGCGGCTTTCTCTCAGCTGCGTAACATTTCCACCAGCCTTGCTCAACTCGCAGCTACAATGCCCACGGGATCAGGCCAGGTAAATTATACCCTTACCGCCAATCAAACCAACGTCGTAAACCTGACGGCGGCGGAACTGGCGAATATTAACCAGATCAGCTTTAATAGTGCCCCTAGTGCCAACACCCCCGTGGTGTTTAATGTCAATACTGGAGCCAGCTTCACTTGGGACATTCCCAACTTCGCCGCCGCTCAGAATGAGTGGGGACAATTCATTATTTGGAACTTCTACAATGTAACCGGTGAACTGACCCTCACTTCCGGTACCGTACTGGGAACAATTATGGCACCGAATGCCTACGTCAATAAGCAGAGCTTTGAAAACGTAGAAGGCCAGGTAATTTCCAAGAGCTACCGCCACGGTGCCGGTGAATTGCACCACCGCCCCTTCATCGGTAATATTCACGATGTAGCTTCTGATTGTGACGACCCCGCTCGTCAGGCAACCCTCACGGCTACCGGCGGAGGAACCTATCTGTGGAGTACCGGGGAAACAACCGCTTCGATCACCGTATCCCCCCTCGAAACAACAACCTATTTCGTTACCGTAACTAATAACGGCTGTACGGATGTGGACGAAGTAGTCGTT
>JAUIIF010000285.1 GCA_030431945.1 Bacteroidia bacterium
GTCGTGGGCAGCTTCAGAAAGCGCACGTTCAGGTAACCAAAAATGGCAGCCAGTAGTACCAGACCTGAAATAATGAGATAGGGGTCCATATCGGGGGGTTAAGGAAGACGAATCTACGGCGTTTTAGCGGAGGAGGTAGTGAAATGAGTGTGTAGAACAATTTGCCCGGATAATGCGAGAGGAACAAACCCTGCTCGTTACGGAGATCGGCCTTGCGGCCCTTAGCAAAGACCTGATATCAGGACTAATTGTTCATTTTTCGATACCAAGTTAAAATGGCCCGGCAAACGCAGCAAACCGTATTTGTGTGGTTATCAAGGCGATCATTTGATGTTTACCGGTGTGGCTGTAAAGCACCGCTCGCGGCAGCAATCCGTAGCGGAGACGACGCCTCCCTCGCGTGGCGGCCGGCTACTTTATTCCCGCTCCTCCCGCCGCTTTTCCTGGTTGAGCCGGTAGACGAAGCTGAGGACGATGGACTGCGCCCGCCGCCACTGAAAGTTAGAGGAGGAGGTATAGTTCGGCAATTCGACGAGGCTTTGACGAATACGGGTGTTGAAGATGTCCCGGCCGCTGAGGGTGAGGGTGCCTTTGCCGCGGAGGACGTCGAGTGAGCCGCCGACGTCGAAGGAGTAGACCCCAAGGTCACGCCCCTGGGGCGTGTTTTGCGGAGCGTCGTAATCAAAAGTTCCCTGGGCCTGCAGCTTGTCGGTAAGGTCGTACTTGTTGGTGAGCCGTCCGTTCCAGGAGGTAATGTCGGTAGCGTAGGTAGTTTCCTGGTACTGCCCTTCCACCCGGGCCTGGTAGAGGTTGAAGTCCGTGGTCAGCTTCCACCAGTCCGCCAGGTCGTAGTTGAAATTGAATTCCACCCCGTAGGCGTTGCGGGTACCGAGGTTGACCGGGAAGCGGAGCGTCGTCCCGTCATCAGCAGGCAGCAGCAGGCGCTGAATAACCCCGGTGGTATAACGATAGTAGATGCTGGCCAGGACGGAGCCCCGCGGCAGGTATTTCAGGATGCCGGCTTCGTAGGCGTCGGTGTATTCAGGCCGTAGGGTAGGGTTGCCCTGGGAGTTGTTGCGCGGGTTGTTGAAGTTGGAGAAAGGCAGGAGTAGCCGGAAGTAGGGCCGGCTCAGCCGGCGGCTGTAGCTGAGTTGCAGCTGGGTCGTCTCGGCAAACTGGTAGGTGACGGCGGCACTCGGGAACAAATTGAAATAGTTTTGCTCGTTGCTGGTTTGAGATTTGAGCAGGACGGCCGTTACGTCAGATAGTTCCCCGCGCAATCCCCCCTGTACGCCGAACCTCCCGAATTCACCGCTGGCGATGAAGTAACCGGCCGCGATGTTTTCATTGTACGCCAGTTCGTCGTCGAAGGCCCCAACGATCTGCAGGTCATCAGGGTTTGGTCCTTCCTGGACCTGGAAAGCGTTCTGGATCGTGCGGAAGGTCGCCCGTAACCCGCCTTCTATTTTGATGCTGTCGTTGAAGGGGTGCACGTAGTCGGTTTGTACCAACAGGTTGGTTTCGTACTCCGTATTGCTGCTCGTTTGAAAGAGCGGCCCCGTTTCGCCCGGCGAGGTTTCAACGATGTCACTCAGTTCCAGGTCGTCGTCGAGGCTGTACTGGAAAACGGCCGTCCACTCCTGGTCTTTTTGCTCGAAAGTACGCTTAAAGTTGAGGCTGCCCTCCAGGTTTTGGTTGCCGGATTTTTCCTCGACGTCGCGGACGGTAAGGGAGGTAAGGGTTCGGTTGTCGTCGAAGTCCCGGTAAAATACGTCGGTCAGATTATTGTCGTCGCTTTTGCGGTAGAGCAGGTAACCGGTCAGCTGGGTTTTATCATTGATAAACCAATCGGTACCCAGTTGGAAGTTACCCCCGAAGCCACCACGGTCCTGTTCGGTGACGGTTTCATAAAACTGTCGGAGGCTGCCGTCAGGGTTGAAAAAGCGTTGTTCATCACTGCCGCCGCCGGGAGAGCGGCGGTAGCTGACGCCGAAGTTGGAGAAAAGATTGAAGGCATTTCGACGGTAATTCAGGTTATAGCTGGCCCCGAAGTTTTCGGGGTAGCCCACGTTGGCCCCAAAGGAACCGTTGATGCCGGTTTTACGGTTTTTCTTCAGGATGATGTTGATGATGCCGGCCTCCCCCTCGGCCTCGTACCGCGCACTGGGGTTGGTAATCACTTCCACACTTTCAATGATGTCGCCCTGCAGGCGTCGCAGTGCGTCCAGGTCGCCACTGCTGAGCATGGCGGAGGGCTTGCCGTCCACGAGGATGCGGACACCGTTGCTGCCGCGCAGGCTGACGTTGCCTTCGGGATCGACGTTAACGGAGGGCACGTTGTTCAGAATATCAGCTGCCGTGCTGCCGCCGCCGGTCAGGTCCTTCGCTACGTTGAATACCCGTTTGTCCAGTTTCATGACCATCTGGCTGCGTTCCGCTGCTACGGTAACCGTCTCCAGCGCCACGCTGCTTTGTCCCATGGTCACTTCGCCCAGAGCCAGCGGACCACTAACGGTAAGGCCAGCAACCACTTTATTGTCGTAACCCAAAAACTGAAAAATCAGGTAATACTTACCCCCGGGAACTTCAAGCGCAAAGCTGCCGTCTATTTCCGTAGTGGCATTAGCGGCCATGGTACTGTCGGCCTGGCGGTAGGCAATGGCCGTGGCAAAACCAAGCGGTTCGCCACCGTCTGCTTGTAGCAGGGTACCGGTGAGCGGATACTCCTGGGCCTGCACCGCAGCGGTAACGGCGCTACAAAAACAAAAGAAAAGTAGTAACAGACGGCGCATAGGGGCTTTTCAGGCCTAACGTGGTAGCGGTCAGATGGTTTTCAAGGGCAGTTTGGATTATTCACTTAAATTGCTCTCCAGAAAACCAGCTATGCCATCTTCACTCCCCGCATTTCCTAAGCCAGATCATGACTCCATTCGTCCGCCGAGGCGGCCGCATGGGGCTATTGCCTTACCGGACGGCCCGAGCACTAAAATTTTAGTACTCAGCCTCCTGGTCTGCCTGTTATTAATGCCACTCTCCGTTTTCTCGCAGGGGGAGGTACTTACGCTCCCGGACGGCAAAATACGGGGCACGACCAGTGCCGATGAAGCGGTTCGTATTTTCAAGGGCATTCCCTTTGCGGCACCGCCCGTCGGGGCCCTGCGCTGGCAAGCGCCGCAGCCGGTAAAGCAATGGAAGGGCGTAAAAGATTGTACCGACTTCTCTGCGAGTCCCGTGCAGGCCGATCCCCGGCCTTTTCTTTGCTGGACGGAGGAGTTTATTGCCCGGCCCGAACCCCTGAGCGAAGATTGTCTCTACCTGAACGTTTGGACGACGGCCACCTCTCCGCAGGAAAAACAGCCCGTCATCGTCTGGATATACGGCGGTGGCTTCAGCAGCGGCTCCGCCAACTGTGCCATTTATGACGGCGAGGAAATGGCGCGCAAAGGCGTCGTATTCGTCAGTCTCAACTACCGCGTCGGGGTACTGGGCTTTATGGCGCACCCGGAACTCAGTAAAGAAGCGCCCTACGGCGCTTCCGGCAACTACGGACTGCTGGATCAGGTCGCCGCCCTGCAGTGGGTACAGGAGAACATTGCCGCCTTCGGCGGCGACCCGGATAAGGTGACGATCGCCGGCCAGTCGGCCGGCGCCTTCAGCGTAACGGCGTTGATCACCTCGCCGCTGGCCCAGGGGCTCTTCGCCCGCGCCATCCCCCAGAGTGGCGGCATTCTGGCGGATCGCCTGCTCGACCCCCAGGCAACCGCCGAAGAAAAGGGGCTGGACCTGATGAAAATGGCCGGGGCATCGTCCCTGGCGGAACTGCGTGCCCTGCCGGCGGCGGAATTACAAAAAATCAGTACCAGCCCCGGTGCCGCCCGCTTCGGCCTCACCCTGGACGGCCACCTCCTGCCCCACGATATTGTCGCGCACTACGCAGCGGGCAAACACAACCAGGTACCGGTACTGACCGGATGGGTGACCGGAGACGGCAGCCTGTTCGGGCCGCCAAATACCACGGTTGCAGCCTACCAATCCGCCATCCGTACCGAGTACGGCGACCGGGCGGAGGCTTTCTTCCGTACCTTCCCTTTCGCTACGGATGACGAAGCTACGGCCACTAAAAGCCAGCTCACCATGCTGGGCTTCGCGGGCCTGCCGGCCCACCGCCTGGCCGGGTACAATTCGGCACCGACCTACCTCTACGAGTTCAGCCACGTGCCGCCGGAAAAAGAAGACTTTCCCGATTACGGGGCGTTCCATACCGCAGAGGTGCCCTACGCCCTGCATACGCTCCACACCTGGCACCGTAATTGGCAGGAATGGGACAAATCTCTGGAAAACATCATGTCCGGCTACTGGGTCAATTTTGCGAAAACGGGTAACCCCAACGGTCCCGGACTGCCCCGCTGGGAAGCCTATGACCCGGACAAAGGTTTCATCATGGAGCTCGGCGATAAAGTACAGGGCGGGCCCGGAAAATATGAGGCAGCTTTCCGTTTTCTGGACAAGTAAATGCCCCTCCGGTACTCGGAAACGCGTGATCTGGATCACAAAACCAAGGTGGCATTTCCGGTAAATTTGCCGAAAAACAACATGGTTGAAACCGATTTGAACCTGACCGACCGCCTGGCCCTCGACCGCACGCACCTGGCGAATCAGCGCACGTTGCTGGCTTTCACCCGCACGGGCATCTACTTCATCTTTACCGGGCTGGGCATCTTTCAAGTGCTCAAATCACCCGCCTATTTTTGGTTAGGGTGGGTGGCCATCGGTATCGGGGGGGTGATCGCCCTGATCGGTCTCATCAATTACCTGCGGATGAAAAAGCGCGTAGGCAGGCTGTACCAGTAACGCCGCTTGCTTAGTTGTGCTTCCGGAAATCCAGGTTATAGGTCAATGCCGTTTGCAGGGTATGGTCGTTCTCCTGGCGCAAACCGTCGCTTTTGATGATGCGCTGGTTAAGGTAACCCAGCTGGAAATTGCCATCTGCGTTGAAGCGGTAGCCCAGACCGAAGTACAGCTGGTTCTGGTCCAGGATATTTTTCACGATGCCGTTACCGAAGCCCAGGAAAACCTCATCGAAGGTAGCCAGGAAGAGGGTGTGGTCCTGCATCGTCCGGTGATTGAGGGGGTAAGTGACCAATAAGCGGTAGCGGGCCCTGTTCTTAAAGGTATAGCCATTTACTTCCCGTACACCGGCCGGGGAAAGACTGGCGTTTTCGAGCCACCGCTGCTCCAGGCGGTACCGGTGGTTGAAACCGAAGCGGCCGGCACCATTATTCATAATGAGTTCCTCATACATCCGGTGCTCGTTGGTTTTGGCAGCAATGGGGAAGGCACCGTAGGGAAAGGAAATGATCCAGCCGTAGCCACCGCCGAGGGTCGTCTGATCGGCCACCTTCTGGTTAAGGCCAACCAGGAGCAGCGACTGCTGCCAATGACTGGCGAAATCACTCCGGCGCCACTGGTATTCGGTGTGCAGGGTAAGTTGGTCATTGAGGTGATGGTTCCCAAAATAATTCCACCAGGAATCAAACTGGGTAACTGACTGGGCGGTGAGGGAAGCCAGGCCGCCCAGGCAGAGCAGGCAGCTGAAGATAAAACGTTGCATAGCAGGAATAAAAGGTTCCGTTCGCAGCTTGGCGATCCGGAGAAGGTGATACATTGAGTGGACAATATGGCGCGGCCGCTGGTGCCGAGATCGGGTAACCGGAGCCGGGCAGAACGACCTTGTTCCGCCTGGCTCCGGTTGCCTTTTCCTGGCACCGGCGGCCGCGCCCCTAATGAGAGCGGCTTAGGAAGACCGGTACGCTACCTCGTGGTACCCCTTATCGTGCTGTCCTAAGAACAACCGCGAGTACAGACGGAACACGACCAGGCCGTCCAGAATCAGGTTCAGGACGATCAGGACCAACAGCGGCACCTGATTTTCGTGGATGTTCCCCAGCATCAGGTCCTCCCCGATGAAGGTCGGGGTGATCGGGAAACCCGACAGCCCCAGGGCCGCCACCGCGAATACGAACGCCAGCCGCGGGTGCTCGTAGGCGTGCCCATGGAAGCGGTTCAGCAACGTGGACTCTCCGCCACGGTGCAGCTTGTTAATGACCCAAATGCCCAGAAAGCCGGAGAGGAAGATGCCACTGAGGTAAATGTGTACCTGCGTAAAGTCAAATTCCTCATTAAAGCCGAAGGCGAGTGACTGGTAAAGCTGATTGACAATGATCAGC
>JAUIIF010000286.1 GCA_030431945.1 Bacteroidia bacterium
CGCATTTCCAGATCGCCGATGCCGCAGCGTCCCTCGCGAAAGGCTTCAAAGGTCTCGGCAACCGAATGGCCGAGCGCGTTGATCGTGCCCGCGCCCGTGATGACAACCCGTCTCATCGAGACTGACTCATGCCTTCTGCCGGCTTACCAGCTCTTCGACGGCGGCGACGATCGCGGCGACCGAGGAGATGTCGAATTCCGATTTCTCCGGCTCGTTGGCGTTGAACGGTACCTGGATGTCGAACGTCTCCTCGATCGCGAAGATGCACTCGACGAGGCCCAGGCTGTCGATCCCGAGATCCTCGAGCGTCTGGTTCATCTCGACGTCCGAAGGCTCGAGCACGGCCTGCTCGGCGAGGATCGCCACCGTCCGTTTCCTGACGCTCTCAGCCATCGTCGTCCTCCCGGTTCCGGCGCCTGACTAATGGTCGTCGCCGCGCTTGGGAACCGCTTTCTGAAGCCGGGCTACCTGATCGATCAGCCTGCCGAGGCGGCGGACATTGCGCGCGCCTTCCAGGAAAGTCTCCATCTTCTGGGCCGGATAACCGAGCAGCACCCGCCCCGCCGGAGCGTTCGAAAGGATCTTGGTCGCTCCCCCCGCGATGACGTCGTCGCCCACGAAGATGTTGTCCGCAGCGCCGACCTGACCTCCGAGGACCACGCGGTCGCCGATCCGCGTGGAGCCCGCGATGCCGACCTGGCCGGCGAACAGACAGTCCCGGCCGACGGTGACGTTGTGGGCGATCATCACGAGGTTGTCGATCTTCGTGCCGTTGCCCACCCGTGTCGGACGAATCGTGCCGGCGTCTATGCACGTGCAAGCACCCACCTCGACGTCGTCGCCGATCTCTACACCGCCAAGCGAGTGGATCCGTGTCCAGCTTTGCGCCATGACTTCGCCTTGGTCCCCCAGCGACTCTCGCGCCCGCTCAACGCCGGATTTCTCGGGCGTCACGAAGGAGAGGCCGTCGCCGCCGAGGACCGCGTTCGGCTGCGCGATGAAGCGGTCACCGATGCGTACCCCGGCCATGATCCTGACCCCCGGGCCGATCGTGGCGTCATCACCGAGAATTGCACCGGCGTCGATCAGTGCGTGCGCGGCGATCCGGGCGCGCGCCCCGATCCGTGCCCCGCGCCCGATCACGACCAGCGGGCCGATCGCCGCCTCCGGGCCGATCTCGGCACTTGGGTCGACAACCGCTGAGTGATGTACACCCGGGGCGATCGCGGGGCCCAGGTCCATCATCCGCGTCAGCCGTGCGAGCGCGTAGCGCGGCCGGCGCACGATGATCGCCGCTTCCAGTCCGAAGCCGCGCCAGTCGGCACCGTCCCAGATGATCGCCGCCCGTGCACTGCTGCCGGCAAGCCCGTCGGCGTATTTCGGGTCCATCGCCAGTGCGAGGTCGTCGCGCCCGGCCAATGCCGGCTCTGCCGGGCGCACAACCCTGATCTCACCGTCACCGAGCAGGGTTGCGCCCAGCGCCTCGGCGATCTCGCGGACCGTATAGCTCATCAACCTCTCCCGGCGTGGCGCCGGGCGGGGTTCTAACTGGGCAGGCCGCCGATCACCACCCCGGCCTCTTCGAGCGCCGAGAGGATCTGCCGGTCACGCCCGTAGACATCGGGGCGGAACCTGAGTTCACCCCGCGGCGTCGTGAACGCGGTGCGATAGACGAGGTGAACAGGGACGTGGACGTCGAGATCAATCCTCGTCTCGCGCCCGGAATCGAGCCGCGACCTGAAAACCCCCTCGGGATCGCCAGTCTGCCGGGACAGCAGGGCATAAGCAAATTCGAAGGGCTGCTGCAGCCGGATGCAGCCGTGGCTGAAGGCCCTTGCACTGCGATTGAAGAGGTCCTTCTGGGGCGTGTCGTGGAGATAGATGTTCCAACGGTTGGGGAACATGAACTTGACGAGACCGAGCGCGTTCGACTGCGACGGCGACTGCTTCAGTTCGAACGGCCAGTTGCCGGCCGTGACCACCGGCAAGTTGTTGCAGGACAACGCGCTTTTCAAGGCCGGCCTGATCATTGCCATTGAGCCGATGACGACCCAGGGGCGCAAGGACGTCCACAGCCGCGAAGACGGCTGGACGATCGTCACCCGCGACGGTAAACCGGCGGCGCACTACGAGCACTCCATTGCCATTACCAAAGGTGGCGCTCCGGCGGATCTGATGAGCGATCACCGCCCGATTGAAGCTGCCATCAGGAACAACCCCAACCTCAAAGTGGTGGCCAATCTTGATGAAGAATTGGTCGCCCGGTACCAGCCGGTGACCAGCGAGGTGCAGGGGTAGTAAACCCTTACTACTCATTAATAGTCAACCACTTCGCCTGCTCATGCCTTTACTTAGTGGAAACAATTTTCACAAACATTTGGGCAGGAGTAAGAAAAAGACTACCTTTGCCCTCCGAAATTAAAAACATGTCCAAAAAAAACTTGATTAAGCAGGATGGCGTGATTGAAGAAGCCTTGTCAAACGCGATGTTCCGCGTGCGCCTGGAGAACGATCACGAAATCAAGGCTACAATCTCCGGAAAGATGCGGATGCACTACATCAAAATTCTTCCTGGTGATAAAGTAGCGGTGGAAATGAGCCCCTACGATCTTTCTCGCGGGCGTATCACCTACCGTTACAAGTAGTTTTCTTATTCAGCTGCCTGAATGCAAGTTAAATTTTTCCGTTATGAAGGTTAGACCCTCCGTCAAAAAGCGTTCCGTCGATTGTAAGATCGTCCGCCGTAAAGGCAAAGTGTACGTAATTAATAAGAAGAACCCCAAGTTCAAGCAACGTCAGGGCTAAGCTAAGCTACAATATATTATGGCACGAATTGCAGGTGTAGACCTGCCGCGCAACAAGCGCGGCATCATTAGTTTGACTTACGTCTTTGGCGTAGGTTCGACCCTGGCTGGTCAGATTCTTGACCAGGCCGGCGTAGACCACAACACTAAAGTGGTTGACTGGACCGACGAAAATATCCGTACTATCTCCAACCTCATCACGAATGAGTACAAGGTAGAAGGTGATCTTCGTACGGAAGTACAAACAAACATTAAGCGTCTTATGGACATTGGTTGCTTCCGCGGCCTTCGTCATCGCAAAGGCCTGCCCCTGCGCGGCCAGCGTACGCAGACCAACGCCCGTACACGTAAGGGTAAGCGTAAGACTGTAGCTAACAAGAAAAAAGCGACTAAGTAATGGCTAAAAGACAAGCAGGTGGCCGCGTGGCCAAGAAGCGCAACGTCAAGGTGGAGAATGAAGGACTGGCATACATCCAGGCTTCTTTCAACAACATCATCATTACCATCACGAACAAGAAGGGTGATGTTATCAGCTGGGGAACGGCTGGTAAGGAGAAATTCCGTGGTTCCAAGAAGAGTACGCCTTACGCTGCTCAGGTAGCCTCCGGCAATGCCGCTCGGGAAGCCTACGAACTCGGCCTGCGCGTCGTGGAAGTGTACGTAAAAGGCCCGGGCGCCGGTCGTGAGGCCGCTATCCGTGCGCTGGACGGTGCCGGTATCCGCGTCAGCAAGATCAAGGACGTTACTCCGATGCCCCACAACGGCTGTCGCCCTCCAAAGCGCCGTCGCGTATAATCCCCTTTCGAACTTAACTATAAATTCCCCCGCTCGTCCTGTAATGTTGATGATGGGGAGCTAAAGACTCCAAGTCACTATGGCTAGATATACTGGTCCTAAGGCGAAAAAAGCCCGCGCTCTCGGCGAACCGATCTTCGGTTACAGCCGTGCCTTCGAAAAAAAGAAGTACAAGCCAGGTCAGCACGGCAACAGCCGTGGCCGCCGCCGCCAACCCTCCGACTATAAACTGCAGCTTACGCAGAAGCAGATTGCCAAGTTCACCTACGGTGTGCTCGAGCGTCAGTTCCGTAATCTGTTCGAAAAGGCTCAGGCAAGCCGTGGCGTTACCGGTGAGGTACTGCTCCAATTGCTGGAAGCCCGGCTGGACAACGTGGTTTTCCGTCTCGGCATCGCCCCGACGCGCCGCGCTGCCCGCCAGCTGGTCTCTCACCGTCACATCATGGTGAATGGCCGCCTCAATAACGTTCCTTCTACGCAGTTGCGTCCTGGAGATGTTGTTTCCGTACGGAACAAGTCTCAGGGTCTTGAGGTCATCCGTGATACGGTAGGCAGCAAGAGCGATGTCCGCAACTACGGTTGGCTGTCTTTCCAGCAGGAAAAAATGGAAGGTACCTTCCTGGCTTACCCAGAAGGTGACGCTATCCCAGAAAAGATCAACAGCCAGTTGATCGTTGAACTTTACTCTAAGTAAAGCCACTTTACTCTTGCTCCCGGTGCCTGGCGCCGGGCGCAAGAGCCCCTTGGGTGGCGTGTCACTTCCCCCCACCCCCCTCGACCGCCATCCCGTCCCCAGCCGGCCTTCGGGCCCGCTGGGGCAAACTAATTTTACATCCAGGTGTTTCCGTCGGGTGCTTCGGCACCAGTGACCCAACCACTCAAAGAGATCAATTTACTTTATGAGCAGTATTCTGAACTTCCAGACGCCGGACAAAATCACGATGCAAAAGTCGGATGATTTTCAAGGTACCTTTGAATTCAAGCCCCTGGAACCTGGTTTCGGCCAAACCATCGGTAACTCCCTGCGCCGGGTGCTTCTGAGCAGCCTTGAAGGTTTTGCCATCTCCGCCGTACGCATTGCGGGCGTAGACCATGAATTCTCCACTATCCGCGGTGTTACCGAAGATGTTGTTGAAATCATCCTTAACCTCAAGCAGGTTCGCCTCAAGCAACTCATCCAGAGCGATGACAGCGAGGTAGAAGAAAAAATCTTCCTGACCATCAGCGGTAAGGAGCAATTCACCGCCGGTGACATCGACGAGCACACCAACGTGTTCAAAGTGATGAACCCCGAGCTGCTGCTTTGCACCATGGAGCCTTTCGTTAACCTCGAAGTGGAGCTTACCGTGACCAAAGGCCACGGATACGTTCCCGCTGACGAAAACCTGCCCAAGAATGCACCAATTGGTGTCATTCCCGTAGACGCTATTTACACGCCCATCAAGAACGTTGCCTACCGTGTGGAAAGCACGCGTGTCGGTCAGCGTACGGATTACGAAAACCTCGTACTTGACGTCAAGACCGACGGTACCATCCATCCGGAAGATGCCGTACGCGAAGCCGCCAACATCATGATTCAGCACCTGGTGCTGATCACGAACGAGGCCATCGAATTCCAAAGCAGCGGTGCCCGGGAAGAAACCATCGTGGATGAGCACATTCTGCACATGCGGAAGCTCCTCAAGACGAGCCTGGAAGATCTTGACCTTTCGGTACGTGCTTACAACTGCCTCAAAGCAGCCAAGATCAATAGCCTCGGCGAACTCGTTCGCTACGACACGCACGAACTGCTCAAGTTCCGCAACTTCGGTAAGAAGTCACTCGTGGAAATCGAAGAGCTGCTCGTGGAGAAGGGCCTGACTTTCGGCATGGACCTGAGCAAGTACAAGCTTGACGAAGAATAAGACAGTTTTTTGGTGCTATTCGTCTGGTGGTTTTTCCTTAAAGACCAGTAGCACCAAGAGACTACTTTAACGGACTGTCTGTAACCCAGACAATATTTATCCCCCCACAAACAACGGTAATTACCCCCACGATCCGCGAGTGTCCGTCTCGTAAAGAAAGTGGAAAAGTGTTGCCGGCAAAATCACCATTGACATGCGTCACGGTAAGAAATTCAACCACCTGGGTCGTAAGAGCGCCCACCGCAAAGCCACGCTTCGCAACCTCACCATCGCACTGATCACGCACAAGCGTATCAATACCACGCTGGCTAAGGCCAAGGCGCTGCGCGTTTTCGCTGAGCCCCTGGTAACCAAAGCCAAGACCAACGACATGCACAACCGTCGTGTCGTGTTCAGCTACCTGCAGAACAAAGAAGCAACCACTGAGTTGTTCGACGTAATTGGTGCTAAAGTTGGCGCACGTCCTGGTGGCTACCTTCGGGTAATCAAGACCGGTTTCCGTCTTGGTGACGGTGCCGAAACGGCCATGATCGAATTCGTTGATTTCAACGATGTGTACACGAAAGGTGGCGATAAGAAAGCGGGCAAAACCCGTCGCAGCCGTCGTGGTGGTGGCAGTAACAAAGCCGCCGCTGCACCAGTTGCTGCTGCACCAGCCGCCGAAGAGGAGTAAAATCCTTATCACGAGCATATCGAGCGCCCGGGAGTA
>JAUIIF010000287.1 GCA_030431945.1 Bacteroidia bacterium
GTGCGGACCTGGAAGCCAGCCTGAACGCTACCGAAATGGCCAGTCGCCGCTTCCGGGATATTGCCGCCATTGCCGGACTGATTTTTAAAGGGTACCCCGGAAAGCAAAAAAAAGAAAAGCACCTCCAAAGTAGCAGTAAGCTGTTCTTTGACGTCTTCGCTCAGTATGAACCCGGGAACTTGCTGCTGACGCAGGCCTACGACGAGGTAATGACCTTTCAACTGGAAGAGGCCCGCCTGCGGGAAGCGCTGGAGCGCATCAGCCAGCAAACCATCCTGTTCCGGGAACCTGCCAAAGCAACTCCCTTCAGCTTCGCCCTCATCGTCACCCGCTTACGGGAGAAAATGAGTAGCGAGCGGCTGGAAGATCGCATCAAGCGAATGCGCCTGCAACTGGTGAAAGAGTAGCAAGCCCGGCGGGGCATGGCGTAGGCGGCAACCTGGTCAGGGAGCTATTCCAGATTTCCGAAGGCGGCCACCGACCATTCCAGGCGGGCCTCCAGGTTCCGGGAGGTCGTAATGCCGGCAAAAAACACGAGCTCAACCCGCATGTTGTCGCTGCCGACAAACAGCTCCCTGAAGTTGATCAGGCTGGGGCTGAGGTCAACCGTCTGCTGGCGCCGGCGGAATAAATCATCCTGTGAGAAAAGAATGTCCCGCTGGGAGCAGCCCCCCGGAGTGCCAACGGGGCAGACCCGGATCTCGATCCGCTCCATCTCCCCGAAGTCATCATTGGTCAGGGATACCACCCGGGCACGGTAACCTCCGACCAGGTCAATATCTTCCGCCCGCACCCCGGCGTCACTGATGGCCGTAAAGAAGGACGTTTGCACGGAATTTTGGGCCACGACGGAGGAAACAACGGACGTCTGCCCACCCAAAACCACAAATTCTGTCACGGGGTAAGTCACCTCGAAAAGCAGATCCCCCAAATCCTGCCTTTTACAAGCAGAGAGCAAAAACAAACAAGAGATGGCGAGCAGGAAAAATGGCTTGATAATAACAGAGGTTGATGTGAGGATAGTAACGCACCGCACACCAGAATCAGTATATCATTAAATGACGGCTAATTCTTTACTTTAACTACCTTAGCGCCGCCCCACAAACTCCCTCCCTGACATGGCCCTTAAATACCGTCGCGTAATGCTTAAACTGAGTGGTGAAACCCTGATGGGTGACCAGCAGTACGGCATCGACGCCAAGATGCTCAAGTATTACACTAAGCAAATCAAAGAACTCATTGAAATCGGCGTCGAAGTCGCAGTCGTGATCGGTGGTGGAAACATCTTCCGGGGCTTGTCCGCCGCGGAATCCGGCGTGGAGCGGACGCAGGGAGATTACATGGGCATGCTGGCTACGGTCATCAACGGCATGGCCCTCCAGAGTATGATGGAAACGCACGGTGTTTTCACCCGCCTGATCTCCGCCATAAAAATGGAACAAATAGCGGAGCCTTATATCCGTCGCCGGACCATGCGGCACCTGGAGAAAGGCCGGGTCGTCATCTTCAGTGCGGGTACCGGCAACCCTTATTTTACCACGGACAGCGCCGCTGCCTTGCGGGCAAATGAAATAGGAGCCGACGTTATCCTGAAAGGCACCCGGGTGGATGGCATCTACACGGCCGATCCGGAAAAAGACCCTACCGCCACGAAGTACGATAAAATCTCCTTTCAGGAAGTGATGACGAAAGGTCTCAAAATTATGGACCAGGCGGCTTTTGCCCTCTGTGCTGAAAATAATTTACCCATCATTGTCTTTGATATCAACGAGCCGACCAACCTCCGGAAAATTATGTTCGGGGAGCAGGTGGGGACGCTGGTGACGAATTAGGAAGGCCCCGTTCTTACCCTCCCCAGGATTCCCCGTATCGGTCACCACACCAGTCCGTGCTCTTTTTTTAAGTCCTGAATCTCCTGGTAGGAATAATCAGTCCGCCCCAGGTGAGCCCGGACACCGTTCAGGTATTCCTTGAAGAGGACATTTTGTTGCAGGAGAAAGGTGCAGATGTTTTTAAGCTTCATCTGGTTATACACAAAGTAGTAGTGCGTCTCCCCTACGGCCGTTCGGAAATTGATCGTGTTAACGCGGTCTTTGCGCTCGTACACATTTGCGAAGGGAGCGCAGTAGAACCGTAGCCCCCTGATGTCGGCGTAAGGATAAATGATCGGGTCATTGCCCGCCGTTTCGACGACGATGGACGTTTCCTCGAAAACAATCCGCAGCTGAGAGAAACTCCTTTCCTGGTTGACGGAAGCGCGGGCACTGAGGTCCAGCAAAGTACCGATGACGTCATTCACGGGGTTCGCGTAGACGGAACCGCGCCAGAAGGCGCGCCACTGCACACCCCGTACGGGGAGCTTAACGTCCTGCTGCTGGAGAAGCGATGAATAAGGTCGGTAAAGAAAGTGCATAGGCAGATTAAATGTAAGCAGGAAATGTTTTTCCCCGGCTCCTTCGTCCCGGCACGGCACCTGCGGCCGCGCCCTGCCCTGATCAATATGCCCTACTATCGATCTATCCCCCTATCTTTGCCCGCTGCAACCACCGCCCCTCCCGGGCGGTTACCAATGCGTAAGCAAGTATAACTATGGATATTGTCGCTATTGTCGGCCGGCCCAACGTCGGAAAATCAACGCTTTTCAACCGCCTTATCGGTGAAAAGCAGAGTATTGTCGATGACCAGAGTGGCGTGACCCGCGACCGGCAGTACGGAACGAGTGACTGGAACGGTAAGGAATTTGCCGTCGTCGATACCGGTGGTTTCGTAAGAAACAGTGATGATGTTTTTGAAGCCGCCATCCGGAACCAGGTGGAAATCGCCATCGACGAAGCCAGTGTGATCATCTTCATGGTCGATGTGGCCACGGGCCTGACGGACCTGGACGAGGCCGTGGCGCGAATGCTGCGGAAAACGAAAAAACCCGTGATGCTGGTGGTCAACAAAGTAGACAACCACTCCCGCCTGCTGGAAGCCAACGAATTCTGGAGCCTCGGATTCGAAAACACCTTCTTCCTGAGCTCCGTTACCGGGTCCGGAACGGGAGAACTGCTGGACGTGGTGGCCGAGTACATTCAGGTGCACGAGGAAGAAGAAACAACCATTCCGCAAATCACCGTAGTGGGCCAGCCCAATGCCGGCAAATCCAGCTTTATCAACGCCCTGCTCGGCGAAGAACGTAACATCGTGACGGACATTGCGGGCACCACCCGGGACACGACGAACAGCCACTACAATAAATTTGGCCGCGAGTTTAACCTGATCGATACGGCCGGTATCCGGAAAAAGGCCAAGGTGTACGAGAACCTGGAATTTTACTCCGTGATGCGGGCCATCCGGGCGGTGGAAAAGTCCGACGTCGTCATTCTGATGATCGACGCTACGGATGGCGTGGAAAGCCAGGACCTCGCGATCTTCCGCATTGCGCAAAAGCGCAATAAGGGCATCGTTATTGCCATCAATAAGTGGGACCTGATCGAGGATAAGGAAACCAATACTGCCCGGGATTACGAACAACGGGTCCGCGAAAAATTTGCGCCGTTCAATGACTTGCCCATCATTTTTATGAGCGTACTGGAAAAACAGCGGATCATGAAAGTAGTGGACGCCACGGTGCAGGTGTACGAAAACCGGACGCGGCGCATCCCCACCAGTCAGCTGAATGAAGTGATGCAAAAAGCCATGGAACGCTACAGCCCGCCAAGCTACCGGGGCCGGGAAATCAGCATCAAGTACGTTACCCAGCTGCCCATTGCTTATCCGGCTTTCGCGTTTTACTGCAACCACCCTCAGCACATCAAGGAGCCGTACAAAAATTACCTGGAGAATAAGATCCGGGAAAATTTTGACTTTACCGGGGTACCCATTTCGATCTTCTTCCGGAAAAAATAACTGACGCTTGGGGAGGCCATACTGGAACGGGGGACAACGCAACCTCAACTGTCTTAACTACCTACCTCCATGTCTTTCGCCCGCCAGGTTCTCGATTTTCACTTCACTACCTTACGGCCGGACTGGCAACTCCCGGCCGGGGTGGAACTGCTTTTTCCTTTTTCCGAAGTAGCAACCCAGGCCTGTATGACGGCCTTCTACGAAAAATATTTCGACGATAACCGCGACCGGATTTTCGTTGCGGGCATCAACCCCGGGCGCTTCGGAGCGGGCGTTACCGGGGTGCCGTTTACCGGCCCGAAGATGCTGCGGGAAGTGTGTGGCATCGAGCACAATTTTACGTCAAGACCAGAACTGAGCGCCGAATACATCTACCGCTGGATCAATGCCATGGGCGGTCCGGAGGTGTTTTATCAGGATTTTTACATTACCTCGGTCTGCCCGCTGGGCTTTACCAAGGACGGTAAAAACTATAATTACTACGATGATAAAAAGCTGCAGCGGGCCGTGCTGCCACACATCATCGCTAACTTCAACACACAAATGGCTTTCGGTTGCCGAAGAGATTTTTTACTGGTGCTGGGGGAAGGTAAAAACTTCAAATTCATCAAAGCGCTGAACGACGAGCAAGGCTGGTTCGGGGAAGTTATCCCCTTGTCGCACCCCCGTTTCGTGATGCAGTACAAGCGCAAATCACTGGACCTGTACCTGAACGATTTTGTCGAAAAAAGCAGACGGGTACTGGAGGGCACTACGTAAGGAAAATGAGCCTTGGGGAGCGTGATGTCCGTAGGGCGCGGCCGCAGGTGCCAGGCTGGAATTGGATAAGGAGCAGTCTTTACTTCACCTGAAACCGGGAACGGAACAACAGGTAAATGAGCGGGCCCACCAGGGGAAACAACAAAACTGCGTAGAGGACACTGTTACTGAGACCCGCCTTGGCGCGGGCGGCAATATCCAACCGGGCTTTTTTCAGAATGGGCCAGTAAATGGCTACGGCTACGGCAATAACGGCCAGGAGAAGCAGGGTCTGTTTCATCCGGCAAAGATAGGAAGCTGAGCTGTAGAACGAAGCGCTGCCCTGCGCCAACCGTGCATCCTGAGAATTGTCCGTTTCCCACGGACCGTGAGAACTGGATAACGCGCTTATTCGTTGTAACGCCATGACACATTTAAAAGCCGGGGATGCCGCCCCTGATTTCAACGGCACTTTACACGACGGTAGCACCGTCTCGCTGGCCGACTATGCCGGCAAAAAGCTGATCATATTCTTCTACCCCAAAGATGACACGCCCGGTTGTACAGCGGCGGCTTGTTCCCTGCGGGATAATTTCGGAATACTTGCAGCCAAAGGGTATCAGCTACTGGGCGTCAGCCCCGATAAGCCGGCCAAGCACCTGAAGTTTAAAGAAAAACACAATTTGCCGATGCCGCTCCTGGCGGATGAGGAGCATGAAATGATGGACGCCTATGGTACCTGGGGGCCAAAGAAATTCATGGGCCGCGAGTACGATGGCGTACTGCGCACTACCTTCGTGATCGATGAAAACGGCATCATTGACCGGGTGTATACCAAGGTGAAAACCAAAGTACACGCTGAGCAAATTCTTGACGACGAAGCCTGATGCTATCGGGGGAATCGCAAGTTGGCCCGCCCGGGGGTGGGGTGCCTCCCCATAAGGACGCCGGCCGCTGAACACCACCTGCTTGCGCACAATACCAATCTGTTATTCAGTTACTAACCTATTTCTTGGAGGGCGTTCGCGCCGGCTTGCTGTTGGCCATTCTGGTGGGGCCATTAGTTGTCCTGTTATTGCAACTGAGCCTGCGGCGCGGCACCCTCGCGGCTTTTGCCGCAGCCTTAGGCATCTGGGTCAGTGACTTCTCTTTTATCGTGGGTAGTCACTACGGTATCAATCAGCTCAAGGAGGTAACGACTCACGCCGCCTTCTACCCCGTCGTGGGCTCCGTTGGCGGCGTGATTCTCCTGGTGACGGCGGTCGTCACGTGGTTTCGTGAACCGCCCGACCTGAACGCGGAGCGCATGCTCATCGGGAAACGGGGCCTGCTCTCCGCCTTTTTGCAGGGGTTTGCCATCAACACCTTCAACCCGTTTACCATTGCCTTCTGGGGGTTTTTCACCCTTACCCAGGTGCAGCAGCGGGGCCTGGCGGAGCCCCAGGCCTGGGCCGTTTTCGGCGGTGTACTCGGTGCCATTGTTGTTACGGATACCATTAAAGTCCTGGCTGCCCGGAAAATCCGGGAATTGCTGCAGCCTGACGTCATCAAGGTCGTGCAGCGCCTGGGGGCGGTT
>JAUIIF010000288.1 GCA_030431945.1 Bacteroidia bacterium
TATTTTACGGTTTTACCTCTCCCCCCGCCCTCTCCGTCTCGCTTCGCCTCAGGGCGCAGCGGAGAGGGAGCCAGAAAATGTCCGGTAGTGTGGAGGAAAGCTTAAAGGCAATGGTCGCAGCCGCAGGCATCATCACGGTCCGCCAGCAGAAACATTTCTCTTCTATTTACCATTTCCTATCTTACCTGCTGATCTAACTGACACCCCCCCATGTCCCAAATTAATATTCCTTCCGAAAACGGTAACCTCACGCTGACAAAGTCGACCAAACTGGTGGGGCTGAAGAAGCATAAGCAGCACACCGAAATGTCTGAAGTGGACACTAAAGTCATCCCGGACCTCGGCGGTTTTGAAATCGTCACGCTGAGCCCGACGGAGAATGTGGATGAGGCGCTGGATAAAGTCCGGGCCCACGACGACGTGGAGGTGGGCACCCACATTTATTTTGCGGAGGGGGATAACCGGCCGGTAGTGGCCACGGGGATTCTGTACGTCGAGATGGCCGAGGGTGTCGGCCAGGAAGAGCGGCAGGTCATTTTTGACGCCTTTGCCCTGCACATTCTGGAAGACCGGGAAGACGGTACGGTAGTCTGCAAAGTCACTCCGCAGAGCCCGAACCCGCTCAAGGTAGCTGCGGCCCTGACTAAGCTGAGCATGGTACACAAGGCCTATCCGGACCTGGACGTACCGCTCGACCAATACTTTACGGAGCCCCGGGACGGGCTCCTGCCCCACGAGTGGCACCTGGAGAACCCGGGCTTCGTCACTGACGTCCCCAACTTCCGGCTTAAGCCGGGGGCGGATGCGAAGGTAAAAGCTGCCTGGCGCCGGCTTGGCAACCTGGGCTCCTCCAGCGTGATCGTCGCCGTTATCGATAATGGCTTTGACCTTAATCACCCTGATTTGCGGGGCAAGGTGGTCGCGCCGCTCAGCATCAGCAACGGCAGCAGCAGTCTGCCGACGGGGGCACCCTACGGGGACCACGCCACCCCTTGTGCCAGCGTGGCCGTGGCTGCGGCCAACGGCACGGGCATTGTCGGGGCTGCTCCCATGTCCAGGCTGATGCCACTGCACGGCCTGACTTATTCAAAATTCCTGACCGAACGGATGTTCAGTCATTGCATCCGCAACGGAGCCGATGTCATCAGTTGCAGCTGGGGGACGATTGACCCGCGCTACCGGCCGGGAACGGAACACGAACGCGCCATCCGCCAGGCCACTACGGCCGGTCGTAACGGCAAGGGGTGCGTCGTGGTCTTCGCCGCGGGCAACGAAGGGCGGGAATACATCAATTATTACGGCACCATTCCCGGCGTGATTGCCGTAGGGGCGAGTACCAGTTCGGACACGCACGCCAGCTACTCCAACCGGGGCAATGGCATTTCGGTAGTGGCCCCATCGGATGGTGGCTGGCCCATTCTGGCGGCCAGGACCAGCTGGGACCAGGGTAACCCCGGAGCCCCCGCCAGCAGGCGGTACTACGTCGATGGTATCGACCGGGGGCCGTTCCACAAACATTTCGGTGGCACGAGTTCCGCCACCCCGCTGGTGGCCGGTATCTGTGCGCTTATTCTGAGTGCCAACCCTAACCTGACCAGTGCGCAGGTGAAGTCAATCCTGGAGCAAACCGCCGATAAAATCGGTAATACCTGGGATTACAATTCAGCCGGGTACTCCACCAAGTACGGTTACGGCCGGGTGAATGCAGAAAAAGCAGTAGCCGAAGCCCTGCGCCTGAAGAACGGCAGCGTCATTAACCAGCCGACGCAACCAACGGTACCCACGCAGCCGACGGTACCGACGCAGCCCACTACTCCCACTGCACCAACTACTCCCACTGCACCTGCGCCCCCGCCCGTCACCACCCCCACTGCGCCAATGGTTACCGGTACCAACCTCTTTCGTTTTTCCGTCCAGGGACAAGCCAAAAGCGGTTTTGGCCTGCAGGTTTCCGTCAATAATGAATTCGCGAATGTTCTCAAGGAAGTAGAGAAGCTGGAACGTCAGCACCGCCTACCGGTACTGGTTAACATCAGTACGGTTAACGGAAGAACTGCGTTCAAAATACTGATTGGCCCTTTCAACACCCGGGCTGAAGCAGATGCCGCCAAGCGTACTATGGTAAGCCAGGGCGCGCGGGAACCGTGGTTGCGCCCCCTGGAATCAATTTGATTCCTACCGCCGCTGTCAGGGCAGATGCCTGGCCGTCGGACTTGCCCGAACACAAAAATCCCACGCCAACAAAGATGCGGGCGTGGGAACGGCTTCCTGGGATCAGGCAGGCAAGCAATTTTTAGTATTGGTCGATCAGGAATTTGACGAGGTCGGTAGTCGTTACGATCCCGACCAATTTGCCGTCATCCGTTACCGGCAGGGCGTGGAATTCATTGGTTGAGAGAATCGTTGCCACGTCCAGAATGGTATCGTCCTGGTCTACCGTTGTCACCTCTTTGGTCATGACCTGATCGATGGAGAGGTTGTCGTACATCGCCGTGGTCAGTCCGTCTCTGTCAATGGTGTTTACGAAGCTGATTTTCTGCAAGTCGGTTTTACTCAGCATGCCGATAATCTGGTCGCCGGACACCACCGGAACGTGGCGGATGTGGGCTCCTTTGATCATGTTTTCAACGTCGCGCAGGTTTTGGGTCAGGTTTACGGAAAGGATATCAGTCGTCATAATTTTAGAGACGGGGGTGCGCTTTTTCATAGCTGGCTAATTTTTGGTGAGTAAAACGGAAGGAAACGGGACAGTGCCGGCCTCCTTTCAGGGGTAAAATTAGGCTGCTCCGCCGCCGGATCAGGTGATCGAAATCATCCGTTTTCTCCGGGGAGGATGACATTGGTCAGCCTAAAGTTCATCGTTTCTCCACCCCCTGTGTAAAACCCATTTGATCTTAAAGGGCCTACCATTAACATTCATAACAAGGAATCCCGTAAGTTTGCCCAAAGTCCGATACCCACATGAAATTTAGTGTTTCCTCCTCCGATCTGCAAAAGAAACTAACCCTCGCCGGTGGCGCCATCAGCTCCAACCCGGTATTGCCCATTCTGGAAGATTTCCTCTTTACCATTGCGGGAAACGAACTGACGATCTCGGCAACGGATCTGGAAACCAGTGTCACCACGAGCCTGGAAGTAAATGCGGACGGTGATGGTACCGTGGCCGTACCTGCTAAAATCCTGATCGACACGCTCAAGGCCCTGCCGCAGCAACCGATTACCTTCACGATCGACGAAGATAACTTCGGCATTAAAATCACTTCCGCCTACGGCTCTTACAAATTGGCGGGAGAAAACGGAGAAGACTATCCGGATATTCCGCAGCCGACCGACGCGGATGAAATCAGTGTTTCGGCCCTGGCCCTGCAGGAAGGCATCAACAAAACACTTTTTGCGACCTCTACGGATGAGTTACGGCCGGCCATGACCGGGGTGTTTTTCCAGGTGGATTTCAGCAAACTGATCATGGTCGCCACGGATGCACACAAACTGGTCAAGTACAGCCTGAGTGACATTACCGGAGAAGTGACCAGCAGCTTCATTGTGCCCAAGAAGGCACTTAACCTGCTCAAGGGCGCACTACCGGCCACGGATGAGCAGGTTGCCGTTTCCTTTGATAAGGCGAATGCCTTTTTCACCTTCGGAGACAGCAAACTGGCCTGCCGCCTGATCGATGCGCGCTACCCCGATTACAACGCCGTTATCCCCGTAGACAACCCGAACGAACTGCTCATCAGCCGTACGGACCTGCAGCAGAGCCTGAAAAGGATCGTGATCTATGCCAACAAGACGACCAACCAGGTCATCCTGACCATTTCCGACGGTTCGCTTACCGTTTCCGCCCAGGATCTGGACTTCAGCAACGAGGCCACGGAACAACTGGCCTGCAGTTACGACGGGACGCCGCTGACGATTGGCTTCAACGCAAAATTCCTGGTGGAGATGCTCGGCGTACTGGAAGGCGAAGAGGTAAAACTGGAAATGAGCACCGCTACCCGGGCCGGTATCCTGCTGCCTACGGAGCAGGCCGGCGGGCAGGAAATTATGATGCTGGTTATGCCGGTGATGTTGAGTAATTGATCGTTGGGGTACCCCAGGACAGCCCAACTTAACCCTTGCGGGGAGCGCCGCGTGCTTTGCTGAATGCAGGGTACGCGGCGTTTTTGTATCCGCAGGGCGCGGCCGCCGGTGCAGGGAAAGTTATAAAAAGCAGGCTGGCGCTAGGCCAGCCCTTCGAGTAAATTTCTCAGCTCCTCCACTTTTTGGGCTTTCCGGGTATTGGCTGATAAGTACACCTCGGAGCACAAAGTGGCAAGCAGCCCCTTACGAAGTTCAGGATTGTCCTTCGCCAGTTTCTTCAGTTGGGCGTGGCTGACCGGCCCGGGGTCTTTTGCATGCTTATCCTTCCAGACCGCAATTTTTCCGGAACCGTACGTCCCCGCTTCATTACCAATGCCACAAAACACCCCGGGTAATAGCTTGATCTCTTTGACGACTTCAGGGACAATATCAAAGATGGCGTAGGTGACCACCGAAATTCCCTCTTTGACGTGAGCAGCAATACACAGTTTGGTCCGGTTTTCGGAGATACTGATCATACAGGGCTGTTCCCGGTGATTGGGATTGGTTGATTTTACGTAAAGGGTTGACCTGAAATCCTTTTTCATCTCGTAAATGTGCTGGACCAGCCCATCCTTACCACTGATGGTAAACACACGGTAGCGGCCGACAACCCCCTGCACCATATTCGCTTTATTTCCCCGGGCTTTGATTTCGCCCATACTTTGAATCGGCCGGGCAGGCACCCTGAAGTTTCTGCGTTGGACCTGGAGGTAGTAGTCAATGTAGCTTACCTGCTCGTAAAAAGGAATGATTTGCTGATCGGAAAGCAACTTATGATCATCGTCTGCTTTGACCAATAATACTTCAAAAGAAAACGGGTGCCGGTACTGGGACACCCCCGTAGCGGCACACCTGATGAACCGCATATCCTGGGTAGCCAGGTGGGTCTCCTTGTACCCGACCAAGACAAACGGGCGCTCATCCTCTGCCGCTAATTCGGTAAAACTACACGATGGCTTTTCTTTGAGAAAGCCGCTGTATACAATGGGTACCCCTTCCAAATCCTCGTCGTGAATACCGGAAAGTTCCGCTGGATACCCCCTTTCGGTCAGGTTATAAAAATTTACTTTGAAGCGCAGGGTTTTGCGCATTCTATCCTCGTAGGAATAATAAAAACCAACGTAGTGGCTGGCCAGATCAAAAGCGGACAATTCGTTTTCCTTCAGGTTGAGCACCTTTGCCTGTACTTCCCTCGTCGGGTGCAGGATACCGTGTGCCGTCTGGTAAAAGTCCTGGAAAGAGGCAAACCCCAGGTAAATGGACAATAAATCCATTACCCTTTCTTCAACCCTGACGGAATCCTTCGGTCCCTTACGCGCAAAATCACGGTTGAGATTGTAGAGGTGCTTGTTACTGAGCGAAGAAAGACCATTTGATTTGATGAAAGCTTGTAGGGTAGGATTGTCATGGGCGGACAACAACATGTCCGTCAGGTTAGCTTCTTTTTCCGGGACATCTTTCGCAAAACCATAGAACCTGGCCCCGACACCTTCGGGCATTTTCAAGCCGGCTTTACTTACCTGATGGGCAAACTTCAGCTTTACTGACTTCATCAATTCATCAAAAACCGTCTTGAGAACTCTAACCTTATTTTTCATTCCATGGAATTTTACAGGCTAATTATGCGGAATATTACTGAATAAACGAAATAAAATTTCTGAAACACTTGCACTTAGTGTAGATATACCCTTAACTTAGGCAGGCAAGTATAATGAGGCACTGTGTTTTACTTGCCGACCTAGAAAAGCTGTAGTAGATCGTGCGTACATAGAAAGTAGTAGTTGTTCCGCCGGGAGTAAGATTTGCGCCACTCCTGGTTGTTTTACGAAGTCAATCAAAATCTCAGTAACGTCGTTCCTGCCGTCGATCAGGCAAACCAGTTCCCACTCCAGTTTCTTCCAACGAAGCGCGGCCAGTGGATAACCAAAATGTCTGATGCATTGCAGGATGTCTTCGGGAGGAGGCGCGCCGCAGATTTGCTCCAGAAGCAATTGGCTGCCGACTCCACGATTTCGGAGGCACGCCAGGTCTGCCCCCGACAGTCCGCACTCGTCCTGGTAATGATGAAGATATTCCATCGAG
>JAUIIF010000289.1 GCA_030431945.1 Bacteroidia bacterium
GCTACCGGCCGGTAATACCCCGGCACAGCTCGACATCTTCGCCAGCAACGGACGGTTCGTGAAAAGCCGCCGCGTAGCGGCCGGACAGGAACGTGTAGTGCTATCGCTGGAGGCAGTCCCCCCCGGTGTCTACACCGTTCGTTGGGCAGCGGGTAATCAACTGGGCCGGGTACGCGTAGTGAAGCGGTAGGGTTGCGGGGTGCGGGGTGCGGGTTGCGGGGTGCGGGGTGCCGCAACCCGCGCTCTACCCAAACGGTCCTCTGCGGGAAGGCTGGCGCTGGTGGTCCGCTACGAGGCTTGGTACGCCGTACCAGGTTCTGAACAAAAAGCCGCAAACCACTCCGAAGACGAAACCACCGATGTGGGCCCACCAGGCGATGCCACCGCTGGTATCTCCCATGCTGGCGTAGCCGGCGCTGGATTGTTGGTAGAACCAGAAGCCCAGAAAAACGAAAGCGGGTACGTTGACCCGAAAAAAGACGAAATACCCCCTGATGTTCGACTTAGGGAACATGACGATGTACGCCCCCATTACGGCGGACAGGGCTCCGCTGGCGCCTACGGCCGGGATGCCGCTACCGGAATTGAAGTAGATGTGGCAGATGCCGGCGGCCAGTCCGCCCAGCACATAGAAGACGGGAAAGGCCCGGTTGCCAATGGTTGCCTCGATGTTATCGGCGAAGATCCACATGTACAGCATGTTCCCGATCAGGTGCATCCAGCTGCCGTGCAAAAAGGTGCTGGTGAGCAGTGTATGGTAGTCCTGCCCGGCTTCGATCTCTGCCGGGATGCAGCCATATTCCAGGACGAAAGCCTGGCCGGCAGCGGGATCCAGGGTAGCCTGATAAAGGTAGATCAGCACGTTCAGGACAATGAAGCCGTAGCTGAAATAGGGCGTATGGCCCTGGTGGACCTGGTCGTCACCGACGGGAAAAAACATGGGAAATAACGCTTAGGGGTTCACGAATATCAATAGCAAGATGCGGCTACCGCATCGTTTTTCCTTCCACTATTTTTATGCGGATGGCGCGTTGGGCCGGATCAATCCGGATTCGTGCTTCAGGATAGGGGCTCAGGCTCAGGATTTCTACGGTACCGCCGGTAATGGGGGTCCGGGTAATTGTTTTCGGATCGGCATCAATGGTAAGGCGCCGGTTTACGCCGTCTACCTCCACCATGATCGTAGCGGCCCCGGCCTGGATGCAATTTACGCCCTTCGGGCATCGGCTATCTTCCACCACCGCCAGGAATTTCAGCGTTCCCGCCGACTTTTCCAGTTGGCACGACTCCCCGACTTTCAGCATTTCCTCGCTGCCGAAAGTTATACTTTTCATGGTACCCAAAGCCTCCGTTTCATTACTGGTTGCGGCATTCCCGGAGGAGGACACCTTTTTGTTACAACTGAAAGCCAGGGAAAGCAGCAACAACGGAAGAAACAGCGAGAGGCGCATACAAAGCAGCTTAGTGAACGGACAAGGTAAGCAATTTGGGGGTGCCAGCTCATTCGTGCAGCACACCAATGGTCCGCTATCGTTTTTGTAAGCTACCGGCCCCTGGCTTCAGCAGAGCCCGCAGCTATCGGGCTCCTGGTGTTTTGTACCGCATTATTCCGTGCTGCCTTAGTTCTTGTGGGGCAAAAAGCAACAGTACCCCCGGGGTTTTCTGTAGCCGGTCGGCGAGGGGAAATCCCACACCAGCCAGGGACAAATATTGTTACTGAAGCCGGAAAGGGATAGGCTTCAGAAAGTTAACCGATTGGGGAGAAGGGCTGTCTTTTAAACCGGAGCGGAGCATTGTTTGTACCGCACGGGGCAGCTGGTAATTACGCTTCTGCCTGCCTTAGCTCCTGGTGCAACAAATTCAGGGCCTGGTGGACGGTGTAGGTAATGTTTCGCTTGCGGTCTTTACCGGCCCGCAAAAGTTTTGAGGTCACCCCGTGCGGTCCGGCTACCGCCAGCCAGATTGTCCCTACGGGTTTCTCCTCCGTACCACCGTCGGGGCCGGCGATGCCCGAAGTGGCGACTGCGTAATCGGCGTTAAGCTGTTGCCGGGCGCCGGACGCCATGGCTTCTACGACAAACTTGCTTACGGCACCGTATTTTTCAATCATGCCGGCTGGTACGCCGAGTTGCTGATTTTTCACACTGTTGGCGTAAGCGACCACACTACCTTTGAAGTGTCCGCTGGAACCGGGATGAGCCGTAATCATGCTGGCGATGGCCCCACCCGTACAGCTTTCTGCCGTCACCAGCGTCAGCTGCCGTTCCTGCATCCGGCGCTGGATGGCCAGCGCCAGGTCTTCTTTGCCGTAGCCGTACACCAGGTGACCGATGATGCTTTCAAATTTTACCTGTTGGGCCTGCAGCTCGGTGTGCATGGCGGCCTCGTCCGTTCCCCGGATAGTGAGCCGGAGGCGCACGGTACCCAGATCAGGCAAATAGGCCAGAGACATGTGTGCGGGCAGTGCATCTTCGAAGTCGGCAATGGCTTCGGCAATGACGCTTTCTCCGGCCCCGGCCGTCCGGATGGTCAGGGACCGTTGGCGGTCTGCGCGCGTATTTCTGGCCAGCAGGCGGGGGATGACTTCCTGTCTAACCAGATAGCGCATCTCGTAGGGCACCCCGGGCATCGAAATAATGATTTTGCCCTGGAATTCCAGCCACATTCCCGGCGCAGTGCCGCGTTCATTGGTTAATACTGTGGCCGTGGCCGGCAGGTAACACTGCACGCGGTGGCTCTCGGTTGCCTCCCGGCCAAAGCTGCGGAAAATACGTTGCAACCGCTCCCAGCTAGGGGCATGAAACGTCAACTCCGTACCGACGTATTCCGCCAGCACTTTTTTGGTAATATCGTCCTTGGTGGGCCCGAGGCCGCCCGTCATCAAGACTACATCCGCCACTGCCAGGGCCCGATCCAGTCCATCACGGATACCCTGCCGGGTATCCGCAACGCTGAGGTGCTCCAGGATTTCGTACCCTTCATCGTTCAGGGCATCCGCCATGTAAGTGGCGTTGGTGTCGGTGACCTGGCCAATCAATATTTCATCGCCAATGGTAAGAATGTATGCTTTCATAGAAGGGGTAGAAAAAGGAAAATGGGGCGGGGACGCAGGTGCAGGGCAGGCTCGTTGAGCCGGCTGGCGCTGATCCGGTAATTATGTAGCTTTGTTTACAATCTACCCTGCCTAAGGTTGCCTCCGCTGAAAAAAAGAGCGGCCGGCGACGTTCCTTTCCCTGCTCCCCGATCCTCTTCCTTTGCACCTGCGGCCGCGCCCGAATTTTCGTGCGGTTAAAACGGCGTTAAATGCCACAACTTCGCCAGGGGCGTTAAACCACTATTGGCCCCAAAACATTAATTAGCTGAGAACCTTGGAAACACGCCTTTTTTGCGTTTGGGCATACGTTGACAAACCCTTAAATTTGTCAACTGCCTGGATCCGCCAAATAATGTCGGGCTTGTTTACAACGTTATGTTTTTCCGGGTGTCTTTATTAACGATTCGCCCCCACTACCCCGCCGCCGAACCTACTCCGGTTGCAGACAAACGAAAGCTTATGAAAATCCGAGGCACCTTCCTCTTCTCCGCACTACTTCTGGTGGCCGCCTTTACCGCTGCCGTACTACCCGAGCAGACGCCTCCCGGAGATAAAGAGTCCGTCATTATTCAGACGATGATGCGCAACCTGGAGCGCTATCATTATCAGCCAATGTCGATTGATGACGACTTCAGCGGCAGGATGTACAACTACTACCTGAATGATGTAGATGGTGCCCGTTTGTTTTTTACCCAGCAAGACCTGGAGGTCTTCAACAAGCATAAGACCCAGATCGACGATCAGGTACAGGCAGGGTCGTACGACTTTTTCGACCTCGTCCAGGAGCGCTGGATCAGCGCACTGGATAAGACGGAAGGCTGGTATAAAGCCATCCTGGCCCAACCGTTCAACCTCGACCAGGGCGGCGATGTCGTTATACCCGGTGATGACGCCCCCTGGAAGGCAGACGATAAGGAACTGCGCCAGTACTGGCACGACTACATGAAACGGGACGTGCTGAATCAGATCATCAACAAGCAGGCCGAAAATGAAGAAAACGAGGACCTGCAGGTTAAACCCGGGGTAAAAGAGCTGGAAGAGGCGGCACGGGAAAAACTGCTGGAGCGCTACGATGACTGGTTTGAGCGTATGCGGAAAAGTAAGTTGAGCATCCGCCGGAGTCAGTACCTGAATGCGCTGACGAGCATGTTTGATCCGCATACCACCTACTACCGCCCTAAAGACAAAGAGTCTTTCGACATCCGCTTTAGCGGACGCCTGGAGGGGATTGGTGCTACGCTGCAGAACAAGGACGACTATACTAAAGTGGCCACGCTGGTGGTTGGCGGTCCGGCCTGGAAAGCCAAAGAGCTCGAAGTTGACGATCTCATCATGGCCGTGCGCCAGCAGGGCGAAGAAGAAGCACTGGACATTAAGGACATGCTCGTCGAAGACGTCGTTCAGTTCATCCGCGGGGACAAAGGGACGACAGTTTACCTGAAAATCAAAAAGCCGGACGGGACGATCAAGGAGATCAGCATCGTCCGGGACGTAGTCGTCATCGACGACAACTACGCCAAGTCGCTTATTGTGGACGGCGTTGGGGAGGACGAAACCATCGGCTACATCAATCTCCCCAGTTTCTACGCGGATTTCCAGGATGAGGACGGACGCTTTTCCTCTAAAGACGTGAAGGCAGAACTCGAAAAATTAAAGGACCGGGATGTGGATGGCATTATCCTGGACCTGCGGAGCAACGGCGGCGGCTCGCTGCGCGATGTCATTGATATGGTGGGCTACTTCATTCCTGAAGGTCCGGTGGTCCAAGTTGCTGGCCGTGGCGGCCGGAAGGAAATCCTCAGTGACCGCGACCCCAGTGTCGTATACGACGGGCCCATCGTCGTGCTGGTAAACCAGTACTCCGCCAGTGCCAGCGAAATTTTAGCCGCAGCACTACAGGATTATGGCCGCGCCGTAATTGTAGGGAGCAACTCTACCTTTGGCAAAGGCACCGTCCAGCGCTTCATTGACATGGATCGCACGATTGCCGGACGGACGGACATCAAACCCCTCGGCACCGTGAAACTGACCATGCAGAAGTTCTACCGCATCGATGGGGGCAGTACCCAGTTACGGGGCGTTACGCCAGACATTATCCTGCCAGACAGCCGCTCCCTGATCGAAACCGGTGAGCGCCAGCAAACCGGCCCGCTCGCCTGGAGCGAAATAGAACCAGCGGAATACTACCAGGACGTTTACCGGATTGATTTCATGGAAACGCTGCGGGAGCGTTCTAATGACCGAATTGCCCGGAACCCGACCTTCCTGAAGATTCAGGAAAACGCCAAGCGCGTCAAGCGGCAAAGTGACTGGGATACTTATCCCCTTACGCTGGCCGACTACCAGGCGATGAACGAAGCCAATAAGCGGGAAGCTGAAAAATACGATGACCTCTTTGACAGTGAGGTGATCAGTGGCGTCACCAACATTGAAGTTGATCTGGAAGAGATCAAAACCGATGAAAGTAAAGAAGCCCGGAATGCCGAGTTCAAAAAGAACGTGAGCAAGGATGTTTACATCCAGGAAGCCCTGAACATTTTGCGGGACATGCGGGAGCTGGAATAGCCAGGATAGCGTAATGGTTCCGGCTTAGCAGTCCCTGCTTACTCTGGGGTGTTACGGACATGAGTCATCCCGAATTTTCACCGCGCTATTTTAAGCCATGAAAATTAGTTAAGGGTATCCCCTCCCTGCCGGGGGCCTACTTTTTTCGCAAAAAAAGTAGCAAAAATGCCTTGCTGTGCTGCTGGCTGATCGGAAAACATAGTCACAAAAACCTAAAAGAAAAGAAACTCGCATTCAACCTTTCGGAACTGCCCATAAAAATTTTCGGTAACCGAAACCCTTTAGCCAACGCTTCAGCTCTCGATGCTCAAACAGCTTTTCTTTTTTAACGGTTTTTGCGCCTACGTTTTCCGGCCACCAGCAAGGCAGATCGCCAAAAGCTTACGTTTCAAGCTTTGAGGAATGATTATTTGCTGGTAGCCGATCTTTGTCATTTCCGCGAGGTTACCACTTGGTATTGGCTGCTTGAAATTCTAGGTTTTGCACTTGTCCGACAGCTTTGACCTGACGAATTGGCCTTTGTTGGCTTTGCCTGA
>JAUIIF010000290.1 GCA_030431945.1 Bacteroidia bacterium
CTTAGGTAGGCGCGGCCGCAGGTGCCGGGAAAGTCACCAAAAAGCCATCTTTCCGCCCCGGCACCCTTTTCCTTCCCCTGCACCTGCGCCCCCGCCCGAAAAGAAGCCTTTGCCCGCAACCATCCTTGCCGTAGCCCGTTAGCATTGAAATGCACCGGAGCGGAATTTCAGCTGTCTTTTTTGGGCGGTTGCGGCTGCTGCCGGTGTGCAAAATACCCCTGCGAAGATGAGTAAGCGCCTTGCCATAGTCTGGTTTCGCCGCGACCTGCGGCTGCACGATAACGAAGCCCTCTCTGATGCCCTTAAGCATGCCGACGAGGTACTCCCCGTCTACATCTTTGACCCCCGCGAGTGGCGGGGTACCCTGGCCCACACCGGCTTGCCTAAAATGGGCGGGCACCGCGCCAGGTTCGTCCTGGAAGCTGTCCGGGACCTGAAAAAAAACCTCCGCAAGCGGGGGAGCGACCTGCTGATCCGAATCGGGAAACCGGAGGAGATCCTGGTCGACCTCACCCACGAAACCCGCGCCAGCTGGGTCTTTTGCAACCGGGAGCGTACCGAGGAAGAGTTGCAGGTTCAGAATGCCGTAGAAGCCGGCCTGTGGACCGTCGGGCGGGAAGTCTACTATTCCCGCGGTAAGCTTTTGTACTACACCGCTGACCTGCCCTTCCCGATTACCCAGACGCCTGATGTCTTCACCCAGTTCCGGAAAGAAACCGAACGGATTACGCAGGTCCGCGATCCGCTGCCCACACCGGTCAGGCTCCCCTTCCCGGAGATCGACGTACCGGAAATTGGCGAACTGCCGGAGCTGCGCGATTTCGGCATTGCCCCGCCCCCGACTGATGAACGGGCCGCCTTCCACTGGGAGGGGGGGGAAACGGCCGCCCTCGATCGCCTGGCTTACTACCTGTTCGAATCGCACGCCATTGCCACGTACAAGGAAACCCGGAATGGGCTGATCGGCCCCGACTACAGTACCAAGTTCAGCCCCTGGCTGGCGTACGGCTGCCTCAGCCCGAAGCGCATTTACTGGGAAGTGAAGGCTTACGAAGAGAAAAACGGCGCGAATAAAAGCACCTACTGGGTAATCTTTGAGTTGCTCTGGCGGGACTTTTTCCGCCTGATGGGCAAAAAGCACGGTGCGGCCATCTTCCATAAGGGAGGCCCCAAAGGCGCCAGCGAAAACTGGCGCCAGGACCAGGGACTTTTTCAGCGCTGGATGGACGGCCAGACGGGCACCCCGTTCATCGATGCCAATATGCGCGAACTGGCCCGTACCGGCTTCATGAGTAACCGCGGCCGGCAGAACGTTGCCAGCTACCTGGTAAAAGACCTGCAACTCGACTGGCGCCTGGGGGCCGAATATTTTGAACACCAGCTGCTCGACTACGACGTCACCAGTAACTGGTGCAACTGGAATTACGTGGCCGGCGTCGGTTCTGACCCGCGGGAAGACCGTTACTTCAACATCATGAGCCAGGCCGAGCGGTACGACGGGGAGGGCGACTACGTTAAACTGTGGTGCCCGGAACTGGAAAATGTACCCGCCGGAGCCGTTCATCACCCCGATACGTTATCGGACGCAGAACAATCCAGTTACAACCTGCGGTTGGGAGCTAATTACCCCATGCCGTTGGTGCCAAGCTCGAAATGGGGAAAAAAGCCGGAAAGGGTGCGGTGAGCTTACTCGCCGGCTGAAATGCGAGGAACGAACGGGATCGCCCGCTGAGGGAGCGAGCCGTGAACCCACCGTGCTGCGTGTGACCACGCAGTCTGCCGTGCGGCTTTTGTTATCAGACCGGCCCGTTAGGACGCGAGCCGACCACTGCACGCGCTGGTGTTTGCCTGGTAGGCGGACTGCGGAGGGTCGGGCGCGGGCGCTGAAATGTTAAAAATGAGGGAATTGAGCACCAGATCTAAAATAAATGGGGCTGATCAGGGGGCTAAGGGCCACCATCCCGAAAAGCACAAACTAAAAAACCTTTTCTGACCGTTAGGTTCCCGACATTTGCTGCATAAATGGCCGGAGGGTAATTTTAACGGTAGTACCGCTACCCAGGCCCGGTTGGATTTATGTACATTTGTCCGTGCCCTACCACCGGCCACTAACCGGTACCAGCATCCCAAAACAATTAGTGCAGCTCCATTATGCGGTTAATTCAGACTTTCTGCTTTGTCTTTCTTTGTGTCTTGGGCCTTCAGGCTCAGGATATTCACTTTTCCCAGTTCTACATGTCCCCCCTCAACCTGAATCCGGCGATGACGGGGGTGATGAACTGTAACAGCCGTATTGCGGTCAACTACCGGAGCCAGTGGGCGTCCATTCTGGGCAGTTCTGCTTTCCAGACTTACAGCGTAAGCTACGACCAGCGCGTAGCCGTAGGCCGTAATGACTTCTTCGGCATTGGGGGAACCTTCTGGGGCGACAAAGCCGGGCAGGCAGACTTCGCCACGACCACGGGTAAGGTTTCTTTGAGCTACAGCAAAAAAATGGGCGGGAGCCGTAAATTCGGCAACTACCTCGTTGCCGGAGTAGAAGGAGGCGCTGCGCAGCGCAGCCTGAACTTCCTGGCCCTGCGCTGGGGGACGCAGCACGATGGTGATGGTGGCTTCGACATCGGAGCGCCGAGCGGTGAAACCGGTTTCGACCGCGACCAGTTCCTTTTCGCCGATCTTGCCGCAGGACTGCTCTGGTTCATGGTTTTCGATGAACACAACAGCCTCTACCTCGGTGGTGCCTTCCACCACCTCAACCGCGCCAATCAAAGCTTTGACAGTGACGGGCAGGAATTGCTCTACAGCCGCTACACCGCACACGCCGGAGGTGAGTTTTTACTGGGGCAGCGCTTCGGGCTGGTTCCCGGAGTCATCGTGATGACCCAGGGCCCCAGCTTCCAGGTAAATGCCGGTACGAACCTGAAATTCCTGCTGGATGGTGGCCGTAACCGCAGCACCCAGTCCTTCCAGGTCGGCCTGTGGACCCGGGTCAGCAACCGTTACGACTCCAGCGTACTGACGGATGCCCTCATCCTCAGCACCCGTTTTGACTACGAACAGTTCGCCCTCGGCTTCTCCTACGACCTCAACACCAGCTCCCTCAACACCGCTACGGACGGTAACGGTGGCTTTGAGTTGTCCCTGCAGTACAAAATCTGTGGTGGCCAGCGTAAGGGGGTCTACTGTCCGCAATTCTAAAGATATTTTACAGCGCTATTGAGTTTTTGGCTGCGGCCCGGGGTAACTTGGTTACTGACGATCTGAGCCATTTCTGGTCTATCCACATTGCCAAACACTAGATTACAACACACTCGAATAAACAGAAAGCATGTTCGGCAACAACAACAATAAAGATTCCAAGCCTTCTGGCAGTACCGCACCTTCCTCTTCCGGCGGTGGTGGCGTAAATACCATTGACGCTAAAACGGCCATTACCGGCGACCTGAAGGCCGGCGGTGATATCCGTATCGACGGCAGCCTGAACGGTAACCTCAACTGTGAGGCAAAACTCATCATTGGTCCCCAGGGACATATCGAAGGCGATGTCGTCTGCGTAAACGCAACCATTGAAGGCAGTTTCAAGGGCAATCTGATCGTCAAGGAAATGCTTACCCTGCAGGCTACCGCTAAAGTGAACGGCGACGTAAAGGCCAAGAAAATGGCCGTCCTGGGCGGCTGTGAAATGTCTGGTACCTGTACGGTTCCTTTCAACGGAAACGTAGCCGCCAGCCAGCCAAAGCCTGCGAATAACCCGCTTAAGCAAAAACAAGGTGCCAGCAATTAAACCTTCCGAGGAAGAAAAGGAGCAGGCCCGTAAAGCAACCCGCAACTGGATGAAATACAGTGGGATGGCCGTGCAAATGGTCGGGGTCCTGCTCGTTTTTGTTTTCGCCGGTACTTCGCTGGACAAGTGGTTGGATACCGACCCCTGGTTCACCATCGTGATGAGCTTACTCGGGGTGTCCGGGGCACTCTACGTCTCCCTCAAGGATTTTTTGTAGGACGCAGTACGGTCGCTGCGAGCAAACTTTGTCGGGCTGACAGAGCCCGGTACTTTAAGGCCGGTAACCAACCAGCCCGGTCCGCCGAGTCCGGCTTCACGTTAATTTTATTGGTCTGATGACGAACGCCCGTTTCTATTCCTTGCTTGGTGTTTTTACGGCAATTGCCGCCTTAGTGGCACTGGCCTGTCATTTGCTCCTGCCGCTGGATTACGCACTGCCCCTTACGGTGGGCACGATCCTCCTATTTACCGTCTTCTGTGCGGGGTTATTCTGGGTGGCCAAGCGGACCGTCGCTGCTGAAAATAAGTACCTCTTCACGAATGTATTCATGGGCGTGACGATGCTGAAGCTCTTTATGTGCGGCGGGCTGATCGCCGCCTACATCTTTTTAGGAAACCCCGAAAATAAATTATTCGTAGTTCCTTTCTTTCTCAGTTACCTCGTGTACACCAGCCTGGAAATCTTTTTCCTGATCCGCCTGGCGGGGTTAACGGGCGGAAGCGCAGAAGAAGCCTGATGGAGCAGCGCGACCTGGCCGCTGCGTTAATTAAAAGTTAGCGAAGCGGTGCCTGGTTGCGGTACTGGCCGGTGGGTTTTACCTTAGGCTGCCTGTCCCCCCTGGCCCTTTTAAACCGTTGTAATGTTTCGCTTCCTGCTCCTGCTCGTTCTGCTTCCCGTATTCCTGACGGCGCAACGTTATTTCCCCGCCGGGGCAGTAGACAGTACGGCCATAAGCATCTACGAGGAAATAAAGAACCGACACCCGTTCACCGCAAGCCTGGAAGGGCTGGCAGCACTGGAGGAGGCGCGCACGCAGGTGCAAAACAAGGTGGAGGAAGCCACGCGGGGGCGCGACAGCATTTCCTACCCGGAGTTCATCGAGCTGGTGTCCCCCCTGCAAGCCGTCACGGCTTGCGGACACCTGATCCTGGAGCCACATTTTGATTCTTTGGAGAGCCAGGCGATCAGAGAAAACGTCCTTCCGCTACAAATGACGTTGCTGCCCGACGGTCGGCACGTCCTCTACAAAGGATTGTCGACCACCCAGGACTCCTTCCCGCCGGGCACGGAGGTCGTGGCCCTGGGCGGGAAACCGATTGGTCCGCTAATGGTCTCCTTGTCCTGGTTCAGCGGGCTGAACGACCAGGGGAATGATGCGGCGGGTTTGCTGAAGGTCATCCGCTTCCCCAGCAATTATTATCAGTGGCATTACGGACTGCAACGGGAGGTTACCATTCAGTTACGAGACGAAAAGGGACAAACTTTTGACCGGGTGATCAAGGGCCGCCACCGCCCTTACGTTGACCCGAAAAAGGTAGCGACGGACATCAATAACACCCTTGACTTTCGCTTCTCGGAAGACGGTTCTACGGGAATTCTGCAAATCCGGAAATTCAGCAGCTATAAGTTTACGAACGGAAATTACTTCCGCTTCCTCCGGCAGGTTTTTGATACCCTGCGACGGACGAATACCCAACAACTGATCATCGATATCCGGGACAACACCGGAGGCTCCAGCGGCAGAATCAATGCGCTCTACCGCTACCTGGCCACCGCACCCTTTCGGTTTGCCAGTGAAGCCATCATCACCGGTCCGGCCCGGGCGCAGCCCGGGGAATCCGCAAAAACAGCCCGCCGCCGGGCCCGGGGCGCGGTCTCCAAATCCGGCCGCAAAGTGCAGCGGGCGCTGACTAAACCGATTAAACCCTACAAAGAAAAACTTCGCTACACCGGCAGGGTGGTGGTCCTGATCAACGAAATATCCTTCTCGGCCAGCGGCATCTTTGCCCGCTACGTCCAGGGCACGGGCCGTGGCCAGCTGGTCGGGATGCCGGCCGGAGCATCGGCCCGGGTAACCTACGGAGCGAGCCGGAAAAAGGATCCGTTGTACGTAGGCCCGGATAATTGTTTTGAACTGAAAGTAAACACCATCGGGCTGGTACCTGAGTATCCGGTGGCGGGTAACGTAACGCCCGACGTGACCGTCCCCATCACCCTGGCGGCCCTGCGGGCCGGCCGGGATGAACAGTTGGAGGTCGCCCTGGAGGTAGTGGCCGGACGCCGCTGAATTAGCCGGAAAAAATAAGGGGGGGCTTATTCAGGATTGCAGTAAGAAAAATTAGTGACTCAATAACCAGAACGAGGGTTGCGAACCCGTCTCTCGGCGGAGGAGCCA
>JAUIIF010000291.1 GCA_030431945.1 Bacteroidia bacterium
CGGAATCTATGGACACTCCTCGGCTTCAAATACCGTAAGCACACCAAGGCCCCTCACGGTGGAAACGGGAGTGAAAACAACCGCCATGGTTCTAATGGGGAAGATGTTATTCTGGAAGTCCCGCTGGGAACCATCGTACGGGATGCCGAGACGGGGGAGATCGAATTCGAAATGACGGAACACCAGGAGGAAAAGATCCTGGTGCCCGGTGGCCGGGGCGGTAAAGGAAATACTTTCTTTAAATCGCCGACTAACCGGACCCCGCGCTACGCGCAGCCAGGAGAAGAAGGCATCGAAACCTGGAAAATACTGGAACTAAAGGTGCTGGCTGATGTCGGCCTCGTCGGCTTACCCAACGTCGGTAAGTCAACGTTACTTTCTGTCGTTTCTGCAGCTAAACCGGAAATTGCCAATTACGAGTTTACGACCCTGGTCCCTAACCTGGGGATGGTACAGTACCGTGATGGCAAATCATTTGCCATGGCCGATATCCCCGGTATCATCAAGGGGGCACACGAAGGCAAGGGCCTCGGTCATCGGTTCCTCCGGCACATCGAACGGAACGCCACCTTGTTGTTCTGCATCCCGGCAGACGCCGATAACATGCAGGAGCAATATGATATTTTGCTCAATGAACTGGAGCGCTACAACCCGGAGCTGCTCGATAAGCCCCGCTTGCTGGCCCTGACCCGGGCGGACATGGTCGACGACGAGCTCAAGGAAATGCGCCAGCAGGAAATACCGCAAGGAATCCCTTACCTCTACATTTCGGCCGTTACCGGAGAAGGGATAACGGAGCTGAAAGATCGCTTGTACGAAATGATCCTGACCAACCGGGAAGAAGAAGGTCGTAAAAAGGCGATGGAGGAGGAGTAACCGGATCTACAGGAAACGGTCCAGCTGCGCACCCGTCAGGTTTTGTAACATGGCAGTAGCCAGGTCTTTGGCGTTGGCGGCGGAAAGCCCCTGTTGCATGTAGTGGTCTTCCAAACGCACCATTGACTGGTGGTAGCTCAGACGGAACGCGCTGAATATTTGCGCGTGGAGTGGGTCTTCTACGGCCCAATCTCCCAGATTGGCCCAGACGGTCGACGCCCAGTTGTTTACCCGGCTGGCGGCAGCTGCATTCAGTGGCTGGGTGGCCGCCACAATTTCAGCACGCTGCTGTACCAGCAGCCGGGCACGCGTATCATTAGCCGTACCGGCTGCGATATCTTCCGCCACGGCCAGCAGTACCTGCACTTCGGGCCACTGGCCCACCAGATCGCGGTTGCCGGCGGGTTCCAGTACCAATTCCGTCAGTTTCCGGTATTTCCTGATCACCGGCATGTCCGTCCAGGCCGTTTCGTAAGCGCTGGTAGTACCGGGGCCGTAGTACCCATCAATACTTCCGGTGTAATAGCCTTTTTCCTTGAGGACCCGCTGAAGTTCTGCGGCACTGTGTCGCTTGGTTTTTCCGTCAATTGCGGGCAAGGCGGCGCTGTTTGCGGGGGCCGGCAGGCCGGAAGCGGCTGCTGGTGATAAGCCCGTCGTGGTCTCTCCGTAAGCAGGGGCGGGGTTGGTGGCCGGAGGGTTGTAGGGCTGGGGGGAGGAGCCGTAGGTCTGAGGAGAAGCAGGGTTGGGGGCGGGGTTGGGGGCGTCGGGCGTAGCCGTCGTTGTCTTTGCCGTTTGCAGGGAGAAAGGAATCAGTGGTTTTTTGATGCCGGACTCAAACGGCGTAATGGGAATGAGGCGAACGTTGTTGATGTTGCGCACAAAAGCATCCGTATAGCCCAACTCCCGGATGGCGGGTAGGAACCCCGCCGCAGTACGGGCGTCAGGGTAAACACCGGTAAGGATTTTTGTTACCCCGTCGACGGACTCCACGTACAGTTGGCCCGCTCGCTCCAGGGTGGCCCAGTCGATCGGCCGGGTTCCGGAATGGAAGGCGATCTGAATCATGGTTACCTGTTGTCCGGTGCCGAGGGGAAGTAGCATCGCCTGCGCATTACGGAAGCCATTCGCCGTCAGGTTTTGCGCTACGGTCAGGGCTTTGGGCTGGCTGCTGAACTGCCCCAGGTATACGTCAGTCGTATTCTCCGGACCGGGAGCACCATAAATAAACCCCTGCCCCTTCAGGGTAGCAAAATCGTCAGCCTTTACGTCGCGAAACGTGCCGACTTTAATCGTGTAAAGATCCTGGCCATTGCTGGAAGCAAAAAAGCTGAAAAAAAGAGCGAGTAGTAATAAATTTTTCATAGCTGTGGGTTGTGCTGGGCTATCCGTGTGGAAAAAGATAACGGCATAAGTTGGGTTTTAGTCTGATCGAAAGGGGCTACGGCCATGCTTCTTAACGTGACTTTAGGAAGTGGGCGCGGCCGCCGGTGCAAGGTAAGGCATCATGGAGCAGGCAAAGTACGCACAACGCCGGCTCATCGTGGGACTTTATGCGGTGCCCCTTTTAAATAGCAGTAAACGTGTTTGCCCCATCAACTATTTATGGCACCTGCGTTCCCGCCCCAAAAACAGAACCGGTAAAAAACGGTAGCAAGAGAACTCCGCTGATTCCGGTTCCGTTGAGAATGGTATGGCACTGAAAAATACACTCTCCTCTCTTGGGAAAATTGTCCACCGTGAATGGGACGAAATCGTTGACCGGCTCGGCTGGGGACGGGATAAACCCGTCTCCATCGCCAACTACATCGGCTTTGGGCGGGAAGATTATCTCTACCTGACCGGACGGGTACTGCGTGACCGGGGCGTCAGCAGAAACGAAAGAGACAACCTGCTGGATAATGTGGTCAATAACTTCAAACGCTTCAACAGCCGGGAAATTCGTAATGCTGAAGTTGCGATCACCTGGGGAGAACACACCTTTAACCGAAAGACGGACAGCGAAGGCTATTTCCACGTAGAGCATCATTGCCCGCCCGATGGCCACGTGCACAGTAACCACGGCCTGTGGCAGGAAGCAGAAATCAGGGTCGTCAGCCTTCCCGGAGAAGAAAGTGTGGAAGTATCTTCCTACGCAGAGGTCGTTGTACCGACAGTCGCGGAATTCGGCGTGATCAGTGACATTGATGATACCATTCTGCAAACGGACGTGACCAGCCGGCTGAAACTGAGAACGATGGTGCACACCCTGCTGAAAAATGCGGGCAAACGACATGCATTCTCCGGCGTATCCGATTTTTACCAGGCCCTCTCGCTGGGGCCGGATGGAGAAGGGTTCAACCCCTTCTTTTACGTCTCCAATTCTCCCTGGAACCTGTACGACTTATTACTAGATTTTCTTCACCTCAATCATTTGCCGCGGGGACCGGTTTTACTGCGCGATTTTGGTCTGCCGAGTGAGGATACGATCACGAGCTATAAAACGCACAAAGCGGATATGGTGAAGAAAATTCTGGATACTTACCCTGATTTTCCCTTTATCCTCGTGGGCGATTCGGGAGAGCACGATACTGATATCTACCTGGAGGCCGCCCGGAATAACCCCGGGCGTATCCTTGCCATTTATATTCGGGATGTCCAGCATGAGCGCCGGGCCCGCCGCGTCGAGGAACTCATCGAGACGGTAAGTGATGTCGACGTGAAGTTGGTCGGTAGTTACGCAGAGGCAAAGGAGCACGCACGGACTAATGGCTGGGTCTATTAAGCCGCCGGTTCTTAATTAAGGGACTGCTTATTCCCGCCGGCAATCAATTTTCCAGGTAGGGTAAACGATGGATTCATCCAGGCTTACCCATTCGCCCACCCACTTGTAGCCGGTGGCGGAGACCTCGTGAAAGCGGAGTCTGAACTTTCCTTCCGCGCCGTTGGGTGCCTTCTGGTCCCGCAGGAAAACGAGGCTGGTTGCTTCTTTATTACCGCTCCAGTAGGGGAGTGGGGCTGCCGGGCTGCCGGTTGCATAGTAGTGAACGAGCCAGGTTTTTTGCTCCGGGTCATACTGGCGGATGCTGCCCGAATGCTTCCCGTCGGCCTTGAGCGTTTCGTCCTGAACGGCATGGCCGTTCATGATGTAGCGGAAGGTCCAGGTCATGGCTACCGGCGCAGCCCACGTTCCGTCGGGCAGGCGGCTCGTGGAAGTACAGTCGCACTTCCCGATCAAAGGGGCAAAGTCTTTAATGGCAGCGGGAGCTGCCGGGTTGGGCAGGCCATAGGGGTGGTCGGAGCTGGAGGAGTAGTCATACTGCGCCGCTACCAGGCAGGGGAGAAAGGTGAGTGCCAGCAGGAGTAAGCGAGAGGGGGACATACGGAAGGCGTTTGCGTTGGCCTCAAGTATCGGTGACGCTTTCTTTCCCGGCAAGGAATTTGCAGTGAGTGGCAGGGTTGGTGCAGTAGACGGGTCATCGAATTTGCTCCCCGCCGAATTTTTTCTTCACCAGCTTGAGTTTACTCTTCGCAACGGGAATAGCCGTTCCGCCTTTCAGGGAGAGAACGGGTGGGTTGACCTGGAAACGATCTACCTGCCGGCAATTGACGATGTATTTGCGATGAACGCGGAGAAAATAAGCCGGTAGCTTACGGTCTAATTCCTTCAACGAAAGGCGCATCACGTACTTCCGGTCGTTGTTCTGGTATACGTTGACGCAGTAATCATCAGCTTCCAGGTAGCGAATGTCGGCAAAGCTGACCACGCTGTACTGGTTTCCGGAACGGATAGTCAGGATGTTTTCCTGCGGTTCCAGGCGCTGCGACACCTTTTTGAATAAGTCCAGGTCTTTCTGTCGTAATTCTCTCAGCGTCGAAATTTCCACCCGAAGCTCCTGCCTGTCCGCGTACAGGGAGTAAATCCAGCAAACCCCGATGTAACCCAGGGTAAAGAGTGGTGCCTTCTGAAAAGTAAAAAAGGCGAGGTAGGCGGAAGTGAAGTCCGCAAGGTCAAATTTACCCGTTCCCCAGGGGTAAGCAAGCAGGGATATGAGCAGTACGTCGGTAAAAACGACTGCGGAGATGAGTATGGCGCCGAACAGGAGGTGACGGGGAGCACTGGAGGAGCCGGCAGTACTTTTACGATACATCAGCAGGAGAGGAACGGCCATGACCGCCCAGATCAACCAACGGTACACCTGCCGCTTGAAAAGGAAGATGAACTGAACGTCGTCTTCCGCCAGATTAAACCGGCGGACGTAGTACAACTGCTGCAGGGTCTCAAAAACAATGACCAGCCCAATCAGGCCAACCACGATTCCTAAAGCCCTGCGATTCATCACGCCTCCAGCAGTTCAAGTACGCCTCTGAGGGGCACAATGGCTTGTCCGGTACGGTAATTAAGATCGTAGCGCAGCTCCTGCAGGGCTTTTTCAATCCGGAAAGAATCGATGAGCACTTCCAGGTCGTTTTCATCTTCGGGCAGCAGGCGGGTGCCGTCAGTAGCCTTACGGTAGGCGGTAAGAAACTCTGCGGAGAGGTAACGGTTGGCGGTACGCAGCCAGTCTTCCAGGTGGTCGGCGGTTTCGTCGCGTAAGCCCGGAGCCAGGTCTTCGAACACCTCGCCACAGGCATAGCTGATGCTGCGCATCAGGTTGGCGATGTCTTTAGCCGGGCTACGGCGCAGGCGCCGTTGGCTGTAGCTCCGCTCGGGGTCTCCGTCAAAATTCTGAATTACGAACCGGTCATCCGTCTGGGCGATCTGCATGAGCGTAAAGTCACCGTGTATCCGAATCTTATCAGCTTCAATCTTATGATCGAAAATGCGCTTCAATTTTGCGTGGATGGTCTCCTCCATAGCAATGACGGCTTCGGCGAGGCCGGTCGCTTCCTCCGTCAGTTCGGGTAAGCTTCTTTTCAGCAAGTCAATGGTTTCCCGTACGTCGCCTTTAAGGCCGGCGTACACACTCCGCTGATAGTGCAGGCTGAGGGCTTCGTTCGTAAAGCCGGACAATCCGTTTACGTCCGTCATCAGCAGGTGGTACGAGGCCAGTGTCCGCCCCAGATCAGCCATTTTAGTAACGAAAAACGCACCGAGAATGTCCTGAATGGTTTCCGGCATGTCTTTGTACATGACTTCATCGGTTACCGAAACCTCATCGGGTGCCGCCACTGGTGCATCCTGGTTGGGCTGCTGAATACGGGTGATGACGTCTTCCGCAAAACGCTGGACGTTGTTCAACACGTAATCCCAGGCATTACCCGCATTTTCCAGTCTTTTCTCGAAGATGGCCAGGGTGGCATTCATGTTTTTGC
>JAUIIF010000292.1 GCA_030431945.1 Bacteroidia bacterium
GTACCGGAAGGCGGAGGCGCAGAGAATACCCACCAGGTAATACCCAACCTGGTAATTTTTATCGTAGGCCCAACCCAGGTTAGCGGCTGCCCAGTCAGAATTCCACCGCCACCAGTACAGCAGCAGGAAAATCATGAGGATGTTGAAGAGGACGTTCCCGAGGTTTACGAGGACAAAAAACCACGGCCGCTGTTCCAACCGCAACCGGGCCAGCGGCACCATACTGAGCGCGTCCATGGCTACGGTCAGGAGTATGATCTGCACGTATTCTACCCGGTCGGGGTACTGCAAAGCGTCAGCAATCGGGGCGGCCAGCACCAGCATGCCGCCAATAACCACGATTACGGCACCAAATACCCAGCGCTGGGCCCGTTGAAAGACTTGCTGGGCATCGTATTGCTTACGACTGGCGAACCGGAAAACCACCGTATCCATCCTGAACACCAACAGGGCAATCAGCAGCGCTACGTAGAACATGAGGTCACTGACGACCCCGAATTCCGGCCGGTCCATAACCTGAAGCACGAAATAAGTGGCAATGACAAAGCTGAGCAGTCGCCCCATGACGCTGCTCAAACCATAAATCAATGTTTCTCCACCTAGCTTTTTTAGGGACATAGGGGCAAAGATAGCCGCTGCGGGCTATCACTAATAGTCAATTTGCTGTTTAGGCAAGGCAAGCGTAAGGTCGTGCGCCGGCCGCAACGCGCCGGCCGGCAGAACCACGGGGGCTATTTGGGCACTGCCGGCCTTACGTTGTGGGCTTGCCTGCCCGGGTATCTTCGCTTTCCAACGTCTATTTTGGCACTGCCGGTCTTACCTCTACTTTGCTGGGTAAGGTCCGGGCCGGCATTTTCAGTAAGTCAACCACCATTTGACCAATATCCTCAGGTTGGATTTTCCAGTCATCTGCCGGGGAAGGGGTGTGGTCATTGAAATGCGTGGCGACACTACCCGGCATGATGGTCGAAACTTTCACTCCGTGCTTGCGCACGTCCAGCATGACAGCCTGGGTGAAGCCCACTAAACCAAACTTACTGGCGTTGTAGGCGGCGCCACTGGCGAAGAAATTGGTGCCGGCCAGACTGGCGATTGTAAGCAGGTATCCCTGATTCGCGATCAGTTCATCCATTCCGGCTTTGACTGAATTGAAAACTCCGGTGAGGTTAATGTCAATGGTTTCTTGCCATTGCTCGGTGGTCATCTCCTGAATCGGGGCAAAATGGCCTACGCCGGCATTGGCAATTACCACATCGACCTTCCCAAAGGTTGACTTGGCCAGGGCAATCGCCTTTTTCTGGCTTTCCAGGTTGCGCACATCCGCTTCCACTCCGAGGGCCTTTCCAGGCAGGCCTTTGTCATTGAGTGCAGTGGCAGCCGCTTCGGCTGCGGACTGATCCCTGCTAGTAATCACGACGTTGCCACCTTCTGTCATTATGGCTTCTGCAACACCAAATCCGATTCCTTTCGTGCCGCCGGTAATGTAGGCGACGGAGTTATTAATTGTTTTCATGGCTCCATAACGGAGGTACCCCCGCTAAGGTTGGCAAAAAGGGAAGACCGGGCCGTCGGGAGCCGACGTCTCCCTAAATTATGCGACCGGCAAACAATCCGTTATTTGCAATGCTTCCCGGACTTCCCTACCACTACTGCCATCCGATCAGGAAGAAAAGCTGGCAAAAAGCAGACGGTTGTTCCCACGCCCGGTAAGCCGCAGACTTGCCCGTCAGGACACTTTTTCCGGTGCTTTTATGAAGGAAAGAATTACCTTAATATCCCTGCTGTGAACAATTTTTCAGCTTATTTGCTGTATAAACATTGAATTCAGAGACGAGACACATTAGAAACACCGAAAATTTATGCCCCGCCATTCATGGGGGGCCAAGACTTTGTTGTTCAAGTGTTGTTTAGGCCAGTCTCGTTGATTATTCAGCCGGACTGGTTTTTTGTGCGAAAAAGCGTTAAATCTTCCGGAGATTTCCGGTAAGCAACTACCTTACGGCCCCCTGCTTTTATCCCCTGCCTGAGCAGCTTTGACCTGGATGTACTCAAATCATTGTAGTTGTCGGGAACTTTCACCAGCTATCGTGGCTCCTGATTTCGTTGAAAAACCTCACCCGCACGAAGGCGTTGACTACGTTTTCAGGCCCGTGAAGCACCACGCTGACTGCACGCTGATTTTTTCCGTATCACGCCGGCTTAGGTATATATTATTTGTTCAAGGAAAATACGGACGCACCCCGGTGCGTTGCAGAACAACAGACCCCATAGCCTTTCCCATACATTATGACCGATTCTTTCCGGGCCCGTAGCATTTTGCTGCTTGTAATCTCCGTATTCTTATTGCTGGCTGGTGACCTGTCGGGTCAATGCCTGTCTCCCGAACTGGCCATGATCAATGCCTGTGTTGATCATCCGAATCCCAACGGGTCCATGCTGAGGGTAGAAGCCGAAATACTCATCATCAGGAGTGGCCTGGTCGAAGTGCCCGTACAGGAAGCAGGTTTTGATCTTCCCTTCAACGGTTTCGGGCCGGAGAACGGCGACCTGGGTTTTGACGTGGATGGGACCATGTTCCCCTGTGGTTTTAAGGAGCCGACCGTCACCTCCCTCTCCGGTTGCGGCCAGGTTATTCCGCTCGGCCCCTCGGATACCATCCCGCCGGATGCGACCATCGTCGTCTTTATCACCGGAACGACCGTAACGGCGGATATGCTGGACACGGACTTCTCCAACCTGTGCCGTACCGGGCAGCCAGTGTACATTCTGCAAAGTGCCTGTGAGCGAACAGCGGGGGCCTTTGCTAACGGACCCGGCACGGGCGATCCACTCCGGACCATAACCGTATCCTCCCCTTGTGGTCTGCGGAGCTTCACGTACAATACGCAGGAGCTTGACCCGACTGAGGGCACTTACTTTCTCGTCGGGCCAAGTGCGGTGTGTAATCTGGATTGTGACTTTCCCACCATTCCCGCAACCTGTCCGGGGATCGATACCACCTTCAGCCTTTGCGGGTACGGGCCAACGGTGGACCCGCCGGTTACCGTCGACCTCTTCCGCGAAATATTCCCTGCTACGGTACTTACCGTCTCTTTCCACCTTACACCCGGGGCTGCGGAAACCAATACCGGCGAAATAACTGAATACAGCGGTAGTACCGTCAACCCCGATACCCTCTATACACGGATCGTGTATGCCGATAACCTTTGCGTTGCCGTAGGCCGGTTTTACCTTGATTTCCCGGCGGAGGTGAGCACCGCTACGGCTCCGACGGAGCCCGTACGTGGCTGCGATCCGGACGGAGATGGGACCGGACTTTTTGACCTCAGCCGCCAGGTAGCAGAAGTGGGGGGAGGGCAACCCGTGACCTGGTATACCGATGTTGCGGCTACGAACCAGATTATGAATCCTGCCGCATTTTCGAGCGGCGTGGACACCATCTACGCAGTGGCAGGTCTGGGCACCTGTCAGGGAAACCCGGTCGCCATTCCCCTGGCGCTCATCGACGGTCCTGATGCATCGGCCCTGATTGAGGATACCACCTGCCCGGAAAATGAAGATGGGGCCATTTCATTCACTACCCTTGGGTTCGAACCGTTTTACTATGATTGGAGCGGTGAGGAGTTCGACGGGCAGGCTACCCGGACGGGCCTGGCTGCGGCAGAATACCGGGTAACCATTACGGATCGCTACGGCTGTGAAGACCGCCGCCGCCCCCGCGTTCAGCAAGGGCTGACGCTGGAACTGGGCTGTGAAGTACTGCAGGCAGCTTCCGGAAGTATGGCCACCGACGGAAGTGTACGACTAACCTTCGCCGAAGGCCGCCCCCCCTTCGAACTGGCGTATGCGGGCGCGGACGCAGGTACCATGCAGGTTATGACGCCAGGCGTTGACCTCACCGGCCTCCGGCCGGGCATCTACACTTTTGTCGCTACCGATTCAGACGGCTGCGCCAGCGAAAGCTGTACGCTCGAGGTTCCCGCCTCGCCGCCGATTGTCCTCAATTGTTCCGTTCGGAACAACACTGATGGCGGTAGCATCTTTGGCGCCATTGATTTCTCGGTAAGTGGCGGTGCCGCCCCCTTTCGTTACACCCTCGAAGATGCCAACGGCGGGATGACTGTCCGCACCAATCAAGCTGCTGGAAACCATGTGTTTACCGGATTGCCGGAGGGCACCTATACCATCACCGTTACTGATGCCAATGGGGCCACGGCCTCCTGTTCCAGGATGATTGCCACCGTTCCGTGCCCTTTGCGGATCGTGGCCGTGGAACAGCTTGCTACGGATTGTTCAGGTATGAACAATACCATTATCCGGTTGACCATTGCCGGCAACAGCGGCGCCATCAATACTATGTGGACGGGGGATAATAACGTGGAGCAGTTCGACGGTCAGCAGGAAGCAGGACCGTTACCACCAGGTATTTACTTCGTCGCCGTAACCGATCAGAGCGGTTGCCCCGACGTTGTGGAGGGCCCCATTATGGTTACGGACCCGGGACCAATCAATTATCAGGTTTCCGGCAACTTTATGACTTCCCCCTGCCAGGAAGATGGGAGTTTGGTGGTAACTGATCTTGTCGGCGGCACCGCTCCCTATTCGGTAATACTTTTTGACCTTGATACGGGGGGAGAGATTGATCGCCGCGCGGGGCTGTCAGCTGGTGATATGGCCACTTTCAGCGGCCTTCGTGGGGGGGCTGGTGCCCCTACCTATACGGTATACGTCGTTGATGATCTCGGTTGTCAGTCCAACCAAACGTTCATCCCCATCACCGCGGCACCCGCGCCAATGATTTCTCTGCCGGTGGCTGATCAGCAAATTGTCGCACCGGTCTGCGCCGGTGGCCATACGGGCAGCCTTAGCCTCGTGGCTGCCGGCGGTACCGCACCTTACACGTACCGTTGGGTGGATTACCCGGAAATTGATACCCGCATTTTGAGCAATGGTCCCAGCCAGACAGCCTTGCCGGCCGGTGACTACCTGATCGAAATAGCGGACGCCAACGGCTGTCTTGATACTGCTATGCTGGTCCTGCCAGACGGGGCATCACCGACGCTTTCTTGCGCAGAACTCGCTGCGGCCGTCGGCACCACCCCTGGCCAGGGCACCGTTACGATCAGTGATGGCACTGCACCTTATGTGCTTACCCTTACCAACCTGGGGATGGAGCAAAGGTATCCAGGACTTGCCGGCGGCACGGATACTATCCCTGACCTGCCCACCGGTGACTACGCGGCGGTAGTGACTGACAACGAGGGCTGTTCCTCTGCAACTTGTTTTTTTACCATTACGCAGGTAGGGTGTGCGGTTTCCTTATCCGTCGTTACCGATACCATCACCTGTGGCGGGGCCACGCCCGGACAGTTTACCCTGACACCCGCCGGGGGGACCGGCCCGTATACCTTCGACTGGGCGGCTGCAGCATTGCCAGCGCAGGGGCAAGTGACCGTTACCCAAGCCGGAAATTATCCTGTCGCCATTACCGATGCTAATGGTTGTCGGTTGGATACGACGTTGACCATGCCCGTCTTAGCAAATTCCCCCACACTAACGTTTGCCCCTGAGCGGCGCCTGGCGGCCTGTTTTCCGGGGCCGGTCGGTATTCCGGTCAGTGCTACCGGTACGGGCCCCTTTAGGGTGGAATACACGGTAGCGTACGCCGGGGAGGCCCCGGCCCCCCAGCCACTCCTGACCGTAAACCCCGTGGATACGATCTGGGTGGATTTTTCCGCCACTACGCCGGACTCGGCCACCGTCGCCATCATCGGGGTGGAGAACGACAATTGCACATCGGCAATACGCATCAGAAAACTGTCAATTTTGCCGCCAAAATAGCCCGCACAAAGGCCGATGACGATCCCTAGAAAGAGTTGTAAGCCCACCGCCAAAATGCCTATGGTTAATGACACGCGCATGCCGTACATAATCGTACTTAAGATGTCTCGTCCTTGGTTGTCGGTGCCAAGAAAGAAGCGTTCATCGCCTTCGTCACTGAACACGTAAGGGGGAAGCTCAGAATCCATGATATCTATGCTCTCAAGGGCATAAGGATCATGGGGGGCGAGCCAAGGCGCACTCAAGGCGGTAATTACGCAAGCGAGAAATACTGCGAAACTCAGCATCGCC
>JAUIIF010000293.1 GCA_030431945.1 Bacteroidia bacterium
AACGGCCTGCTGCGGCAAGACGAATTCGAGGAAGTGCTGGAAAGCTACGCAGGTATGGGGTTGAACGTAACGGGTATTGACGCCAAAGCTGAATTTTATGGTGCTTTGGCGGGAATCTCCGATCCGGAAAAGAAACGCAAGGCCATCGGTAAAACCTTTATCGATGTATTTGACCGGGAAGCCAAAAAATTAACCAACATCAAGTACCTCGCTCAGGGTACCATTTACCCCGATGTCATTGAGAGTGTAAGCGTTCACGGACCTTCCGTAACCATCAAAAGCCACCACAACGTAGGTGGCCTGCCGGCCAAAATGGGCCTGAAAATTGTCGAGCCGCTGCGCTTTTTGTTCAAGGACGAAGTCCGCCGGGTAGGTACCCAAATGGGAATGGCCGATCACCTGATCAAGCGTCACCCGTTCCCGGGCCCCGGACTGGCCATCCGGATTCTGGGAGACATCACCCCGGAAAAAGTAGCGCTGCTGCAAAAAGCGGACGCCATTTATATCAATAAGTTGCGGGAATACGGTTTATATGACCAGGTCTGGCAGGCCGGAACCATTTTACTTCCCGTACAATCCGTCGGGGTAATGGGGGATGAACGTACCTACGAACAAGCGGTTGCGCTAAGAGCCGTAACTTCAACCGACGGTATGACCGCCGAATGGAGTCATCTGCCTTACGACTTTCTGGCCGCGGTCAGTAGCTCGATCATCAACAATGTTAAAGGGATTAATCGCGTCGTTTATGACATCAGTACCAAACCACCAGCCACAATTGAGTGGGAATAAGTTCAAGTTTATCGCCCTGCTGGCTTGCACGCTGCTCGGCATCTCATCCTGTGAACTGTTCAAGCCCATTACGCCGTCGGACCCTGACCGGACTGATCGTACCGAAAGCACGACCGAAGAGGATGGCGGCGAACTGGACCCCATTCAGAGCCGCCGGGTGTATGACCCTGCCACCGGAACGTACGTCTACGTAGCAAATGCACCAACGGACAAAATGGACACGGTTCGCTGGACGGTCGTTTCCGAAGACCGCAATCCTCCCATCATTGAGGAGGGTGGGGCTGACTTCGTTCCCGGTACCCTGCCGGGTACCAACCCCGTGACGCAACCCGGAACCTCCCCGATCACCCAAACAGGAACCACCCCCACGGGCTCCCGTCTGTTAAGTGGCTACAACGTTGACTTTGTCTTACCCTTTCTGACGGATCGCTACCTGGGCAGTGAGGACAAAGTAGACCCCAACTCCCTCTGGGCGTTGCATTTTTACAGCGGCGCTAAAATCGCCCTTGATGAAATGCGGGCTGCTGCTTCCGTTAACTATAACGTGAATGTTCAGGACAGTCGGGCGAACGAAGCCAAAGTACAGCAAATAGTCGCCAGCCCGGAGTTCAGCCAGGCACAACTGGTCATCGGGCCTTACCTGAAGCCAAACGTAACGAAACTGGCAGAGGCAGCAAGAGGAAAAGAAACGGTACTGATCTCTCCCTACAGCGCCGCCGGCGGCATCAGCCAGAATAACCCTAACTACGTACAGGTAAACCCCACCCTGGAGACGCACATGCGGTCGCTCCTGCGGCACGCGTACCAGACCCAGGGCGCCGACCGCATCGTCCTGGTGACGGGCACGAACCCGAACCAAAAGCCCCGCCTGGGCTACTTGCAGGATGAGTACAAGATCCTGACGGGAGATGCACAGGTGACACCACTGGAAGAAGTGGAAGTAGACATGAATAAGGCGCAAACCAGCCTGCGGCCTTACCTGAACGGCCGCAAAACCGTCTTTATCGTTCCCATTTATGAGGATGAGTCCTTTGTCGCCAACTTCCTGCGCCTGCTCTACGGGGAGACCCGGGATGACTACGGCAACAACGTGGCCGTCTACGGCTTGCCCCAGTGGATCGATTTTACCCGGATCAATTTTGATTATTACGAAGGAACGAATGTTCACGTCTCCAGCAGCGTCTACATCGATAAGCTTAACCCCGCAGTACGCGAGTTCCGGCGTAAGTTCTACGAGCGTTTTGCGTCGTTGCCCAAAGACGAAGCTTACGTCGGGTACGACGTTACCCGCTACTTCCTGCGGATGGCCGCCGAGCACGGTACCCGTTTTCAGTACGCCCTGGAGGCCAACCCGGAAGACCTGCTGCATACGCGCTTCCGCTTCGAGCCCGTGGCCGTTGTACCCGCCGAGGCGACCAATTTTGAGCAATCAACCCTGGATCGTTTCGAGAACAAATTTGTCAATATTCTCCGGTTCCAGGAATACGCGTTTAAGCGGGTGAATTAATCCGGCAAGGATTAACGGAGCGGCTGATTAAACCGGCGGATGTCGACTTCTTCCGGGAGCGGCTTTCCCGCCAGCAGGTAGTCGGCCAGCCACTGGCTGCCGCACGGCGCCAGGGAAGCCCCCTTGGTGCCCAGGCCATTAAACAGGTGCAGTTGCGGCCAATCCGGATGCGTTCCGAGGAACATTCGCCGGTCTTTCACCGTGGGGCGTACCGCAGCCCGGTGGTCGATGATCTCGTACGTCGTACCGGTAAGCACTTCCGCCAGACGATCGGCCAGGAAAGTACGGTTTTTGGCCGTAGGCTCTTCGTGGCTGAACTGGTTTTCGGAGGTAGCTCCAACCCAGTAAGTATCGTCGCTCAGCGGCACCAGAAAGACGCGGTGCTTAAACATCAGGTTAAGCAGCGGTGCCTGGGTTTTGACGATCAGCACCTCTCCCTTATTTCCGCCGTGGGGCAGGTCGGCAAACCAGGGGTTGAAGCGTGCGCGCCACCCTTCACAGCAGATAATATGATCGTAGGCAGGGTTACCGTTCCTGGCACCTGCGTCCGCGCCCAATAACGCCGGCACCTGATCATAAGCGAATACTCCCGACGTCAGTCTACCTTCTGCGATCAGTTTTTCCCGGAAAGCAGCCACCATGGTGGCCACATCGACCCGCGCCGCGTGCCGGACGCCGGCGTAGGCAAAAACGGGCTGGGTCAATTCCGGCAGGCGCCCGGTAGCGGGCTCGTCTTCCATGTATTCCGAATAGCCAGGGTCGGCTGAGCGGGCCTGCCAGTCGTTCAGGTCGCCCCGGTTGTAGAGGGTCCGGATCAGGGGCTGCGGGTGCCACAAGGAGACCCCCAGGAAGTCTTCCAGCTCGGTGTAGAGCAACCTGGCCGCCGGAATCAATTCATCGATGCGCCAGCTCTTGACGAAGCGACGGCCGGTGATGGGGTTGATAATGCCGGCGGCAACGGCGCTGGCGGCTGTTTGCTCCGGAGCATCAACGTACTCCACCTGATGGCCCGCCCGTTCCAGACGAAAGCCCATGAGCGTACCGGCAAGGCCCTGACCGATGAGGAGAAATTTCATGGTGCGAAGATATACCTGGCCCGGGAGAAATGGCGGTCCCATTCTATCTCTCTATCTTCGCCCCCATGAAGACAGTGATACTTGCCAAAGGGAAGGACGGGGCCATCCGCCGCCGCAATCCCTGGGTATTTTCCGGGGCGATCAAGCGGGAGGAAGAAGGGATTGAAGATGGTGACCTGGTAACGGTGGCCGCCAGCAACGGAGATTGTCTGGGTTTTGGTCATTACCAGGCCGGCGGCATTCGGGTGCGCTTGTTGCACTTCGGTGAGGAGCTCTTGCCTTTTGCTGACCTGTTCCGGTCCCGGTTTACCGAAGCACTCGCTTTGCGCAGGCAACTGGGCCTCGCGGATGACCCGTTGACGAATGCTTACCGCCTGGTACACGCAGCGGGCGATGGCTTGCCGGGGCTGATCGTTGATCGCTACGCTTCCGTGGTCGTCATTCAGTGCCACGGTATCGGGATGTACCGGGAGCGGGCAACGATTGCCCGGATAATCGGTGAAACCCTGGGCGACGAGATCACGACCATCTACGATAAAAGCGCCAGGACCCTGCCCGATCGCTACCCGGCAGAAGATGGTGTGCTGCTGGGGGAGGCCACGACGGAGGTCGTCGTTCTGGAAAACGGTCGCCGTTTTCGGGTCAACGTGGCTGACGGACAAAAAACCGGCTTTTTTCTGGACCAGCGGGACAATCGCTGGCTGCTGGGCAGCTACGCTAAGGATAAACGGGTACTCAATACTTTTTGCTATACCGGCGGATTTTCTGTTTACGCACTTTTGGGCGACGCAGCGCAGGTGCAAAGTGTGGATTTAAGCAGCAGTGCGATCGAACTGACGACCGATAACGTTGCCCGCAACGGGGATTTTGCGGATCGCCACGCCGCCTATGCCGCTGACGTTATGGAATGGCTCAAGGAGAACACCGAAGCGAATGCTTACGATATCGTCGTAGTTGACCCTCCGGCTTTTGCCAAGAATAAGCACAAGCGGCACAAAGCAGTACAGGCCTACAAACGACTGAACGCCCGGGCCATGAAAGCCATCAAACCCGGTGGCCTGCTTTTCACCTTCAGCTGTAGCCGGGTCGTGGAGCGCCAGCTCTTCTACGATACCATTGTTGCCGCCGGCCTGGAAGCCGGCCGGGAGTGCCGGGTACTGCACCATCTCAGCCAGGGGCCGGATCACCCGGTTAACCTCTATCACCAGGAAGGGGAATACCTGAAAGGGCTGGTGGTGAGGGTAGGGTAATGGCTGAAAGGGCCAGGGAAAAACCACGTCGCTGGGGCAGCCCGCGCAGGGGCTAACCAAACCGTAAATCCTTCAGATAAGCGAGCCTGGTCATTTTCTGTACCTCCAGGGTTGGAAAGTTGAATTCCCGGGTTACCCGACCGCACAGTTGGTACACTCCCCGGCCGGTAAAGGGATAGCGGTGAAGACTGTCCGGAAAATGAACGGTATCAAAATGCTGGCCGTACTCGTCGAGCCAGCAGCCGAAGCTCATGCGCTCCCCCTTGGTCGTAAGCACTACTTTATCGCAGACGAAATAGGCCAGCAGTTCCGTAACCGCGCCATCAGGAATAGTGGCAAGGTGGTTGGGCCGGCCGGCCGTTCCCCAGCTGTTCACGTGCTTTTCCCCGAATGCCGGCATTGGCTGAGCGCGTACGCCGGCCTGCAGAGGAGAGGACGCTGGAGCAGGCCGAAGACTGTCCGTTAGTGCCCGCTGTCCGGTGCCGGGGGGGAAGTGTTGCTGCAGCAGCAGGAAGGGAGCGCACAGCATAAATCCGAGCAACTCCAATTCGTCGAACGCCTGGTCGATTTCCTCGGCCGTAAGTGGGTGCCCGGAACGGTGATTGGGGGAAAGGTCCAGGTGGAAATACTGAGTAGGTGCCGCGAGGGCAAAAAGCTCGGGGGTGGCCTCGTAAGACGCCCGGGGATTGAAAATGGTATTTTTCTCCCAGAGCAGTTCCGCTTTTGTTTTTTCGGTGAAGCGGAAAGCGCCGACCCGGATGAGTAGTTCGAGCTGGCTGCCCTCCACGTCGAGCCGGCTACAAAATTCCGTGAGGGATTTGAAATTACCCCCCCGCTCCCGTTCCAGGAGGACGCGTAGTATCAGTTGCTGGGAAATGCCTTTTACGTGGATGAAACCCAGCAGCAGGTCCTTTCCCCGCAGGTCCGTCAGGTAACGCCCGCGGTTGATGCAAGGGGCGTGGATGGTGGCCCCGGCCATGCGGGCTTCATGCACGTAAAATTCCGTACTGTAAAAACCACCGAAATTGTTGATGACGCCAACCATGAACTCCAGGGGGTAGTGCGCCTTCAGGTAAAGGCTTTGGAAGCTCTCGACGGCGAAAGAGGCAGAGTGCGCTTTGCAGAAACTGTAACCGGAAAAAGACGCCACTTGTCGCCAGACTTCCTCTGCTACCTCCAGGGCGTGCCCCCGCACCTGCGCCCCCGCAAAAAACTTCTTCCGCAACTGCTCCAGAGTGTCACCATCGTGTTTCTTGCCACTCATAATGCGGCGGAGTACGTCGCTTTCATCAAGCCCTAACCCGGCAAAGTGGTGGACAATCTTCATCACGTCTTCCTGGTAAACCATGATGCCGAAGGTTTCCCCCAGCTGCTCGGCAAAGACCGGGGCAATGTAGTCGAAGCTGTGGGGGAAATGGTAGCGCTGAATGTATTCTTTCATCATGCCGGACTTGGCAACGCCCGGCCGGATGATACTGCTGGCAGCTACTAAATGCAGGT
>JAUIIF010000001.1 GCA_030431945.1 Bacteroidia bacterium
GGCAGACATTCCGGAATCAATTGCCGGCGTACCTGCCGGCTGGCAGGTCGATTTTAAAAATGGCGACCGGATGAAGGAGCCGCCTCATCCCTTACTCGTCCGGGACCGGGCCCGGCACATCGGAGATGCCGTAGCGGTGGTTATTGCCGAAACCCGTTCCCAAGCCAAAGATGCTGCGGAACTGGTAGACGTTGACTACGAAGAGCTGGAGGCCGTAACGAACCCCAAGGCTGCCGTTCAGCCTGGTGCGCCCCTGGTTCATGATGATTGCCCCAGCAACCTCTGTTTTGACTGGGAGCTGGGCAACCCCAAAGAAGAAGTCGATGCCGCCATTGCGGCAGCGGATCACGTTACGACGCTCGAATTTGTCAACCAGCGAATGGTACCCAATGCGATGGAGCCCCGTTCTGCGATTGGCCACTACGAAGTTGCCAGAGATTACTACACGCTCTACACTTCTTCCCAGAACCCGCACCTGATCCGGCTGTTGATGTGTGCATTTGTGCTGGGTTTACCGGAACACAAGGTGCGGGTAGTGTCACCGGATGTGGGGGGTGGCTTTGGCAGTAAAATCTTTCACTATACGGAAGAAGCGCTGGTCATCTGGGCCTCCAGGCAACTGGAGCGCCCCGTGAAGTGGACGGCAGAACGCAGCGAGAGCTTCCTGACGGATGCCCACGGCAGGGATCACGTCACTACTGCCGATATGGGTTTTGATGCCGCGGGCAACATCACTGCTTTGCGGGTAAAGACCTTTGCCAACCTGGGGGCTTACATATCCACCTTCGCTCCTGCGGTACCTACGTACCTGCACGGTACCTTATTACAGGGGCTGTATACCACGCCCAAGATCAATGTCGACGTAACGGCTGCCTTTACCCACACCAATGCCGTTGACGCCTACCGGGGGGCCGGCCGGCCGGAAGCTACCTACCTGCTTGAACGGTTACTGGATTTGGCGGCGCTCGAAATGGGGCGCGACCCGGTAGACCTCCGTAAACAAAACTTCATCCCGGCGTTCGACGGGGTGGAGCAACCCGGCTACCAGACTCAGGTTGCCTTGCAGTACGATAGTGGTGATTATCACGGTGTACTGGACCGGGCGCTTGAGATGGTTGGCTACGCAGATTTCCGTAAAGAGCAGGAGGAGGCCAGAAAAGAAGGCAAACTGCTGGGTATTGGTTTTTCCACTTACATCGAAGCCTGTGGTATTGCCCCCTCGGCCGTCGTCGGGGCACTTGGTGCCCGGGCCGGCCTTTACGAAAGTGCCCAGGTTCGGGTACAACCCACCGGTACGGTTAGTGTCTACACGGGGGCGCACAGTCACGGTCAGGGGCACGAAACTACTTTTGCCCAGGTGGTGGCGGATCAGCTCGGCATCCCGCTGGAGAACGTAGAAATTGTCCACGGAGATTCCGAAGCGGTTGCTTTCGGCATGGGTACGTACGGTTCCCGTAGCCTGGCCGTCGGCGGAAGTGCCATCGTCAAGAGCGTGGAGAAGGTGCTGGAGAAGGGCGCCAAAATTGCGGCGCACAAACTGGAAGCCAGCGTGGATGACCTGGAGTACGCCGAGGGCAAATGGACGGTAAAGGGAACGGACAAGAGCATTGCCTTTGGGGATGTGTCGCTCACGGCCTACGTCCCGCACGATTATCCCGAAGGGCTGGAACCCGGTCTTGACTTCAGTAGTTTTTATGATCCGGCCAACTTCACCTATCCCTTTGGTTGCCACATTGCCATTATTGAAATTGACCGGGATACCGGAAAGGTAAAACTGAAGCGCTTCATTGCTGTGGACGACGTTGGCAACGTCATCAACCCCATGATTGTGGACGGCCAGATTCACGGTGGCCTGGCCCAGGGCATTGGCCAGGCCCTGCTGGAAGGAGCACTCTACGATGATTACGGCCAGTTAATCAATGGTTCATACATGGATTACTGTATGCCCCGGGCCGATGATTTCCCCAGTTTCGAGATTGACCGCACGGTGACCCCCTGCCCGCACAATCCTCTGGGCGTAAAGGGAGCCGGAGAAGCGGGGTGCATTGGGTCAACCCCGGCCGTTGTCAATGCCGTTATCGATGCCCTCTGGAAAGACGGCCATCAGGTAAAGGACATCTTGATGCCGCTGACGCCGGAGCGCGTCTGGCGAGCCATGCGGGACTGATGCCGACGTACCGGGATTGTTTGCCCGACAAACAGCCCCGGCACCTGCGTGCGCGCCCACTTCCTTTACCTAATTGATCAACTACTACAACCATTAAAAAATGATTCCCAGTCCATTTACCTACCAACGCGCCGGGAGTGTCAGCGAAGCCCTTTCTTTGCTCGCTGGTGATGCCCAGGCGCTGGCCGGTGGTCAGAGCCTGATACCAGCCATGAAACTGCGGCTGAATCAACCCGAAAAGCTGGTGGACCTTTCCCGCATTGCCGCTCTCCGGCAGATTGAGGACGCCGGCGATCACCTCGTGATCGGTTCCATGGCTACGCACGGAATGATTTCGGACCATCCCCTCGTGGCAAAACACGCCGGGTTCATCGCTCACGGAGCGGGATTAATCGGAGACATCCAGGTGCGGAATAAGGGAACGATCGGCGGCAGCATGGCGCACGCCGACCCTGCGGCTGACTGGCCGGCCTTACTGATTGCCGCAGACGCTACCGTTGCGCTCACCAGTGCAAATGGAAACCGCACGCTGCCTGCCGCCGACTTCTTTACCGGATTTTACGAGACCGCACTGGAAGAAGGAGAACTCATAACGGCCGTGCACCTGCCGAAAATGGGGGCCAGCCAACGCGGTAGTTATCAGAAATTCGTGCAGCCTGCCTCGCGCTTTGCGATTGTGGGTGTCGCCGTGGCTTTGACTACCGCAGGTGGCAAAGTAACTGCCGCCCGAGTAGGCATCACCGGACTTGCGGACCGGGCCTACCTGGATACTGCCGTCGCTGCGGCCCTTGTCGGTCAACCCGCAACCGCCGCTACTGCCGCAGCAGCGGCCCAGGCAGCCGGGGAGGTAGCCGGTATCCTTGCCGATCACTACGCCAGTGAGGAATACCGGCAGCACCTGGCAAAAGTCTACACCAAGCGGGCTATTTTAGCCTGTCTTTAAACCGGCCACCCGAATGCTGGCTCTTTTTTTCTTTCATGAGGTCTTTAATTCGCTGCCGGTTGCTTGTTGGCCGTAGTAGCCGGCAACCGGTTACTACCAAGCAAAAGCCGGTAGAGACTACCCTCCGGCTCCTTAAGACCATATCCTACCACTAGTGAATACCAAGGACGCATTACAAGAGCTAAGCGATCAGTTAAAGGGACAAGGGTACATTGCCGACCAGCGTATCGTCATGACCCTGCACCTGGCGCAGCTTTTGCAAAAACCGATCTTGCTGGAAGGGCCGGCCGGGGTGGGTAAAACTGAAATAGCGAAAGTACTGGCCGTACTTCAGGAAGCGGAATTAATCCGGCTTCAGTGTTACGAGGGGCTGGACGCCAGCCAGGCCATTTACGAGTGGAACTACCAACGCCAACTACTCTACCTAAAACTCAGCGAACAGGATGGGCGGCCCCTGGCGGAGAAAGAAGCTGACCTGTTCAGTCGGGACTATCTCCTGGAACGGCCACTGCTAAAAGCAATAAGTTCTGCCAGCCCGAGCGTACTCCTCATTGATGAGCTGGACCGTGCGGATGAAGAGTTTGAAAGTTTTCTTTTGGAGATGCTTTCCGACTGGCAGATCAGCATTCCGGAGATAGGAACCATAAAAGCCCGGCAGGTACCTACCGTTGTGATTACCTCCAACCGGACCCGGGAGTTGTCCGATGCGCTGCGCAGAAGGTGTCTTTACCTCTGGATAGACTACCCTGATCAGGCTAAGGAACTGGCCATTGTCCGTAGCCGGTTACCGGCAATAGACCGTGACTTAGCGGCGTCCATTACTCACTTTATGGCCAGCGTTCGGGAGCAGCGACTTGAAAAAACGCCGGGCATTGCGGAGACGCTGGACTGGGCTACGGCCCTGGCAGCCTTGCACATCGATCATCTTGACCAGGAAACCGTTGCCGCAACCCTGGGAGTAATTTTGAAAGACTGGAAAGACGTAAGGGAGGTCACTGATTCTCTCAGTGAATTGCTGGAACGCACGGGTGTAAAATCAAAGGTAGGCTAGTGTTCTGTCGGGTATCACTTTTCCTAAATGACTGTTTCAAATGCCTTCGCTAATCACGAGAAAAACGAATTTGCCGGAGCACGTGGTGCAATTTTGCCGTTACCTGCGCGCGAAAGGATTTAACTGCGGGCCGACTGAGGAAACTGAGGTGCTACGGCTTCTGACCGATTACACCCCCGAAAAAGTGTCCTCATTTCAGCATTTATTGGGGGCTGTACTGGTGAAAAATAAAGACCAGTTTCTACGTTTTCCGGCCTTGTTTCAAACTTACTGGACCGAGCTGCAGAAAGCGGAAGATGGTAAAGTTGCTGAGCAATCCGTCAGTAAGCCCCAGCGCCGGCAGGGTGCCCCTACCCTCCGGGAACTGAAAGACTGGCTTTTTAACGGTCGCCAGACACCGGAGGAAGAAGAAATTGCGCTGTTCTCCGCTGCGGAGGTTTTCACCCGGAAAGATTTTTCGACGTTCCGGCAAGAGGAGGTAAAGGACATGTTGAGCATTTTGCGCCGGTTTGCCCGTTTACTGGCTAATCAGCAGGTGAGGCGGAACGTATCCGCCCATCGGCCCGGGCGGTTGGACCTCCGGCGGACCATCAGGCAGAGTGCCCGCCAGGGTGGCGACATCACGGCTTTCCGGTGGAAAAAGCCAAAGCTTTCCCCGCAGCGGATTACCATTTTCTGTGACGTCAGTAAATCTATGGATCTCTACGTTCGTTTTTTGCTGCAGTTCCTGTACGGTTTTCACCGCGTCAGCACCAGGATGGAAACTTTTGTTTTTGGCACCTCCCTTACCCGGGTGTCACCGGCCCTCCACCAACAGGCATTTACCGCCAGCCTGCAGCAGCTTGGGGAACTTGTTCCTGACTGGTCGGGGGGAACCAACATCGGGAAGTCCCTGGCGACCTTTCGGCAGGATTACGGTCAACAATACCTGGGCCGAAGAACCACGGTCATTATTTTAAGTGATGGCTGGGATCAGGGAGCGGCAGACCTGCTGGATGCCCAGCTAAATTACCTGAAGGGGCATTGTAAAAAGCTGATCTGGATCAACCCGCTGGCCGGCCGGCCGGGGTACCGGCCGGAGACCGTCGCGATGCGAACGGCCTTACCCTACGTTGACTGGTTAGGCTCAGCTCATAATGTTGATTCACTGATCCAGCTGGTACAAGAACTGGGTGCGGACCAGTACCGGGTTGCCTAACGAAAACGAGGGGGCAAGCTAGTAGTGGTACGTTGGATAATTGCCGCGTTAGCCTATCGAATGACCAACGAAAACGAGGGGGCACGCCCTCCTCGCTACGTGGGGCGGACCTCCACTCCCGGGGGTAAGGGTTTGATTGGTAGCCGGCGCTGCGGTACGTTGGGGACCGACACCATGCCTTGCGGGTTGACCAACGAAAACGAGGGGGCAAGCCCCCTCGCTACGTGGGGCGGACCTCCGGTCCTGGGGGTAAGGGTTTGACTGGTGGCCGGCGCTGCGGTACGTTGGGGAACCCGTAGGATGGGAGGTGAAATATTCTGCCGCTATTTTACTACCTTCCCCGTCTCAAATTAATCTTCGATCATGCAACAACGCTTTTCCACCTTACTCTGCACCTGCGTACTCGCCCTCCTATTTTCCGGCGGCCTGATGGCCCAACAGTTCCGGGCACTACTTATCGTACAGACTGCCGGCTGGCAGCACGAAAGTAGTTTTGATGCGATACCCGCGATGAAGCAATTGGCTGATCGCCATAACTTCCGCCTGGATTTAAAGCAACGCGCAATTCCGCTAAACGACGGCATGCTGAAGAACTACGATGTCGTCATCATGGTGAATACAACCGGTGATATTTTCAATGATGATGAGCAGGCGGCATTTGAACGATTTATTCAGTCTGGAAAAGGCTGGGTGGGAGTCCACGCGGCCAGTGACACAGAGTACGACTGGAAGTGGTACACGGGCATGGTGGGGCATATGTTCAAAATCCACCCAGTAGTTCAAACAGCCATGCTGGAGGTGCAAGACGGCACCTTTCCCGGATTGGAAACCTGGCCCAAGCGAATGCTGTGGACCGATGAGTACTATGAATACCTGGACGGCAGTAAGCAACCTGGATTCAACTACCTGCTTACTGTTGATGAGGACACCTACGACGTGAATGCCAAGTGGGGAGATAATGTAGCCAAAGGCCACGGTGATTTTCACCCAATGAGCTGGTATCACGATTACGACGGCGGGCGTGCCTTTTACACTAACCTCGGTCACATGCCGGCCGTATTTGCCGAGCCAGCTTTCCTGCATCACCTGTACGGAGGCATCTGGTGGGCAGCCAAAGGAAAGAAATAACGTAAACGCGCCCCCTCAGCCCGGTGGTTTGTCCAGTTTAAGATTGGGCAAAACAATACGATGGCCTGCGTCATTACGGGACCCCTACCCCACCGTGACGCAGGCCATCGTATTTTTGGCAACTGACCGTTGAGACGGTACTAGACGATGCCATTTTTTACGGCGTACAGTACCAGGCCGACCAAATTTCGGGAACCAGTTTTGTCCTGTAAGCTGCGCCGGTGACCTTCGACGGTTCGCGCGCTGATGAAGAGCTTCTCCGCAATTTCCTTGCTGGTGAACTCCTGACAGATCAGGGCAAGGACTTCCATCTCGCGCTCACTGATGTTGGGACCGAAGTACCCTTCCGGCTTAGTGGGTTTCTGGCGACCACCTTTCAGAAGAGCTTTGGAGACGTAATCGCGGAAGAAGATGCCTTCCTGCCCAACCCGCTCGACGGCAGTTCGGACAATTTCCGGATTCTCATCTTTCAGCAAAAAGCCATTGGCCCCGAGTTGCATCAGGTGATTGATGAGGCGATCGCTATCGTGCATGGTCAGCATGATGACCCGGATGTCAGGATGTTTGTCGCGGATCATCTCCAGGGTTTCGATGCCGTCCATGACGGGCATTTCCACGTCGAGGATGACGACATCTACCGGTTCAAAAGCTAAGCGTTCAAAAAACTGCTTGCCATTGTCGGCTTCAAAGACGACTTTGAAATCGGGTCGATCCGAAAGGATCATTTTCAGCCCGCCCCGAAAGAGCTTTTGGTCATCGACCAGGGCTATACGAATGGGTAAAACGTTCATTATCAGTGTTTTTCTGGAAAAAGCTTGGGTTAGGTGGGCAAGGTGATATTTACCGCAAGCCCCTTTCCGGGGGCTGTATTTGAAATTAAAGAACCGTCAATTAACGAAACACGACTTTCAATATTTCTAAGACCCAGGCCTCCAGCTTGCTGACCACTGAGGTCGAAGCCTTTGCCATCGTCCTGGTAATTAAAGGAAAAATTGTCACGTGACCAAGCCAGGTCTACGCTAATGTTCTTAGCCTCAGCATGTTTAAGGGTATTATTTACTAATTCCTGCAAGACCCGGTAGAGGGCAATTTCGCGCTTGGGTGCCAGTCGCTCTTCCGTACTTGCGGAAAAACGGACGCCTATTCCCCCACTGTTCCTGACCCGATCACAGAGGTCTTCTGCTGCCGCCTGAAAGCCAAATTTCTCCAGTACCGGTGGTAAAAGATCATGGGTGATTCTGCGGGTGTTCTGGATCATTTCGTCCAGGATGGACAAGGACTCAGATTTGATGCTCAGGGTTTTTTCCGGCGTGGCTTCCGGGGATAACTGGCGCAGGTAAAGGCGGGTGGCGGAGAGGAGACTGCCAATATCGTCGTGCAGATCGCTGGCGATTCTTCTGCGTTCCGTTTCCTGAATTTCTACGGCAGCGGCCAAAAGTTGCTTTTGATGTTTGCGCTCTTCTTCCTGTAGTAAGCGCTGCTGCTCCAGTAACCGCCGCTGATAAACTACGAAAAAGACGATCAAAGCCACGCTGAGCAACAGCATGCCTCCTACTCCCCAAAGCAGAATGGTACGAGAAGCTTCACTAAAGTTACTTTCATTCATGAGTGCACGGTTAAAAGGTTCTGGTTTTTGTTGGTAGCGTCCTTCCAGATAGCCATACTGTAAAACAAATGAAGGAGTATGCTCAGGGCCGAATGAATGTTGTACAGCGAGTCAAACTCTGAGCGGCTGAAGTTGATGTACTTCACGGCCAGCCACAACAGGAAGCTGCCGGAATAATAGATCACCGTTCCTACACTAAGCCAGAACAAGGCCAACTCTTCGGGTCGCTCCGTACTGAGAGTGCGTAATAGATAGATAAAAAAAGAAGCACCGATCAGAATGCAGGAAGAGGAAAGCAAGGCCAGGGATTGCCCGTTAAAATTGAGGAGACCGTCCCCCCAGAAAGCGTTCCAGCAACAGAACAGGATAAAAGCAATCAATACCCCGTTGATGAGTTGCTGCGAGAAATACCGCAGCAGAAGGGGCTTGAAAATTTTCAGGTGGAACCAAAAATAAACCGGGGTTACTAAATGGTAGTAAGGATAATTGGTAGGCGTTTCGAATTTATTGAGCGCCCACGGCGTTGCAGAAATGTACTCGAAAGCAATGGAGAATACTGACAGGTACAATAACCAACGCAGTTCCACGTGTAACGACCGCAGGAAAATGAGGCCCAGCATGATGGGGAGGGCCCAAGTCCAAACCCCCAAGCTACTCAGGGAAAAAGTAAGAAAACGTTGGTTGTAAAACAGTTCCATCTATCAGGGATCGTTGGGTGGAACCGGTAAGCCAAAATCGTAGAAACTGTCTCCGTCATCATTCGTCAATCCGGTAGCATTACGATGTACCCTTCCGAGATTATCAAGGTCAACGGCCCTTTTTACTTCAATGACCGGGCGGAAGCTGTAGGGGTGATCGTAGACGGCTAAACCATTCCCCAGGTGAATATCCAGACAAGGGTTTTTTGAGGCCAGGCTATTCTTGATGTCATCGAGAATACTGGCACTTTCGACTTCGGAAAAAACGTAGGCCCGCACGCGTTTGCCCAGTACGTGGGAAACCGCGGTAAAGGGACTGGCAAGATCTTCTTCTGCCATTTCCAGCCAACTCATTACGAACATATAAGCGCCTGCGGCAGGGATTGCATTGGCTTCGCTGCCGCTTTCGTCAGTCATACTGGCGGAGAATCGACTGTTGGCTTCCCAGGCTAAGGGGAAACAATCTTGTTGATACGTAGCCTTGCTGTGGAAAGGCTGCAGGTACAGGCCAAAGTGAGGATACTTGGGGATACGTTCCGTGTAATAATTTTCCGAAAGGCCCAGGTGGACAATAAACTGCAGCTTTTTACCCTTGCTGGCCCTTTCGTACAGCTCCTTTAGCTGGGCTCCTTTCATCCGGAAGGACACTAAGCGCTCACTCTGTTTTTCCTGGGCATCGTACACTTGAAAAAGTCCGGGAATTTCTTCCTGCCGGCAGCGCTGCCAGTTCTCCGCCAGCGCAGACATTTTTTTGTGAGAAATTATGGTTGATTTAGAAGACTTGGCCATTTAGCTGATATAATTTATGTGCTGATTAAACTGGAGGTAATGTTTACCGAATCAAAAAAAGGACTACCTGCAGCAAAACATAGCGACGTAGAACAAAGTAGGTAGATTTACCTATTAAAAGGAGGGAATTTCCGCCGTAAACAGCAGTAAACGGGGAAAACCAAAAAACGCCGGCGTCTCCTGTTTGGGTGACACCGGCGTTCAGGTTTGGCTTACTGGCCAGGTAAGATAGTGGCCGGTAAAATTTAGTTACGCGAAGGGAAGGTACCCTGGAGAGCAATAATATAATTTACCACTGTGAATGGCTGAATATTATTGACGCCAGTGCTGTTACCCGTATTCTGGGTGGTGCCGCTCAGGTTAATCGGTCCGCCGCCGTAGGAACCTCCGGGGGCACCATGGTAGAATGTTCCGTTAGCCAGGTACTTACCGTTAGCTTCATCCTGGTCAGCATCCTCAGTGCTCACGGGGATGCTTGCCGTCCCCGTCGAAAGGCCGTGATTGTGTGCAGGAATCTGGGCAAAACTGAGGAAATTTTCCTGTGATCCGCCTCTTTCGCCTAAACGGCGGTCCGTCAGACCTGGCCCTCTGCCTTCGTGTACGGGAGCACGCCCCCGCATGTCCGGTAAGCCAAAGGTAGTGCGTCCGTCTCCGCCGTAGGTGGTGCCCAGAATTGAGAACAAAGCCGTATTCTGAGCGATGGCGAGTAACTGACCATTACAAAGTGCCCAACCTCGCGGTGCAAAGTTGCCGCCAAACATCATCATTTGGCCGATAAATGGAGTCATGTGATTTATTTTTTTGCTGAACGCCTATCCGGAAACAGCCGATCAGTGTTAGTTCATAAAATGTTGGAACGTGGTGCTCCACACTAGTTGCGGGAAGGGAAAATCCCCACCAGGGCAATAATATAGTTGATCGCCTGGTACGGCTGCATATTATTGATGGACTGGTTGGCCCCCGTGTTAGTGGTCGTTCCGCCAAGGTTTATCGGTCCGCCACCGTAGGTTCCTCCCGGAGCGTTGTGGTAAAAAGTTCCGTTGGCCAGGTACTTACCGTTGGCCTCGTCCTGGTTGGCATCCTCCGTACTAACGGGAATGTTCACGGTGCCCGTCGCTAGTCCGTGGTTATGGGAGGGCAGTTGGTTGACGTTGAGGGTGTTGGTCTCCGTACCACTCTTCTGTCCTAATTGACGCGGCGTTAACCCTGGTCCACTGCCAGCATGCATGGCCACCCGGCCGCGCAGGTCCGGCAGGCCAAAAGTAGTGCGTCCGTCGCCGCCGTAAGTCGTACCGAGGATAGAGAAAAGAGCCTGGTTCTGGCTGATGGCTAATAACTGGCCGTCACAGAAAGCCCAGCCGCGAGGGGCAAAATTGCCTCCGAACATGGAGATTTGGCCGATAAATGGTTCCATAAAATACAGGTTTTTTTTGCTGCTTAAGATTAAGTCAGCGGATGAAGTGATTTCTAGCCCCAAGCAAGCGAAAGCTCACTCAGAGAACAAAATTAATAGGAGCAATAGCCGTGTTTATCCTTAAGCCTTTAGGTAGAACTACCTACTCATCGCTTTCTGAAGATAAAAGCAGTCACTCACGGTAGCCGTAAGTTTAGCGGGAGCGGTAAGCCGGTTCAAGCAGCAGGAAGTTTGCTAAAATCAGTGTCGTTTATCTTGTGCTGGCAACGCTGCCAGTTTTTTTTAAAATCTGCAGCTCGTCAACAGCACAAAGAAATTTCAATAGGTAATTCCACAGGTTAATATAGGAATAAACTTATAGTGATGGGAAAAAAAGTACTTTTCCAGCAAAATTTACCTGCCAACGCCCGGTTTTTTTTGGGTGAAAAGTACTCGTACGCTTTTCGCGCCTGCTAACAATAGCCGTCAAAACAGAATTAAGATGCGTTGAGGCAAGCCCGACTCCCTTCGTGGGGGCCTGAATTATCCAGGTATCCACGTCAGCAACGCCTGAAGCGATTTGACCACAGCGTCCTTTTTAGCAAACGCGCGCGCCAATGACCTTGCACCTGCGCTGCATTATGTATACCGCAGCGTATTTCACCTGCGGCAGGACCGATGCATGCCTACAGCATTAAGTTGCTCAACAGTACCTAAGCCTATCCCAGTTTAGCCGCCATTTCCGGCAGGCCCTGGTTGCGGGCCTGGTCTGCGGCCGTCAGGCCCTGAGCATCCTTTGCACCTGCGTCCGCGCCCGCTGCCAAAAGCAGGTCAACGATCTCCGGTTTATTGAACATCGCCGCATAATGCAAGGCAGTGGTACCGTTTTCACTCTTTGCGTTAACGTCCGCGCCAGCTGCCAGCAAATAGCGCACAATAGCGGAATGACCTTTGAAGCAAACGCCCATCAAGGCCGTTCCGCTCACATCGCTGGCGTTGAGGTCCGCACCAGCCTCCACCAAAATTTTTGCCGCCTCCAGGTTATTCAAATAGGTCGCCAGAGTAAGCGGTGGGGTGCCCCGTTCATTACGGGCCGCCAGCAGCGCAGGGTTTGCGGTTACCAGCTTGCGCAGCGTGGCAGCATCTCCTGCTCGAATGGCCAGGAATAGTTGTTCGGTAGTAGACATCGGACTCGATTTTCAGGTACGCTTGATTACGCAGACCAGGTAGCCGGCGAGATAATGGAAGGGGCGCGAACGCAGGTGCAAAAAAAGATACAAGTGCCAACCGGCTCGCTGAGGGAATACGAAGGTAAGTGTCCTTGTCTTATCTTGAAAATTGATTAATACGGGTCGTCATAGCTAAAAACTATTTGCTGCCGGGATTCCCTTTCGGAAACGTTACGCATCCCGGCAATTTCCCGGCCAGGTCCGGCGGTCGGTTCAGGGGCCCGGGACACCGGTCAATTTGCCATAGCGTGCAAGCGCTCCTTAAGCACCCTACCCCGCAACAGCGGGCCCCGGCTCAACCGTTCAGAACAAAAACAGTACCGTTCAGCACAAATACTGGCTGATCTCCTGATTTCCACCCCGCTTGATAATATCTTGTTTGAGAAACACTGATTTACACGTTACCTCTGGTTCACTAGCACAAATCGAGCTAGAGTAACCAGAGGTTTTTTTTTGATTTTTTCCGGGTCAAGGCAGCTTACGCTAGTTTTGTTCCTGATGATCAGCCTCCCTAATTAAGCAATGCTATCATGAAATACCTGATCACTACTTGTCTTCTGGTCCTTACCGCAACCTTACTCCTCGGTCAACCTGCTACCGCAGGTTCTGTCTGTGAAGACGACGATTGCTCGGAGGCGGTTAAAAGCATCAAACTGGAAGCGCCGGTTGACCCCGGGGCAACGGGATACACCAGCGATCGGACCGCAGCCTTTAAAAGTGCCTACCTGGCCTTCAAGCGCATTAAGGAGGGACACCTGGCGGACGCCAGCTGGCGGGGGAAATATCAGCGCTTCGAACTCGGGGGGAGCAACTGCCTGCGGTATTACGATCTGGAAAGCCGCTTCGCCTACGAATATGAGAAGAATCCGGATTTCAAAACCTTTATTGACCAGGAAGAACGGGATATTACCGGCTTCCAAAAGTCCGGCTTCGATAGTAGCCGGCGGGGCATCAACCTTTCCACTCGTTTCAAGCGGGATTGCCCGCAGAAACTGCGGGAAGCAGAAAAGGATGGCCTCTCGGACGATGAGGAGACCAAGCGCATTTACGATAAGCTGGGCCAGGTACAGGGCTACTGGGATGAAAAAGGCAACACACTCAAACAATTAGAGCCCATCCCCGAAAAAACGGAGGAAGACACTCCCCAGCGGCGCATGAGTAAGAAAGAACAGGTGGAAGCACTTACCCGGCAAGTTGCGGCTCTTCCACTCGGCCAGGAAACCACCGACAAGCTGAATACCCTGACGCAGGACCTTAACGACCTTGCCCCGCAGGCCAGCAAGCTGACGGATCAGCTGGGGGGTATTACTGACCAGCTGCAAGACCTGCTCCCCCAACCCAATGGCCTCCTGGATAAAATTGGCAACCTGCTCGGAATGCAGCAGCCGCTCTCGGAGTATGTCCCGAAAATCCCTGGAACAGGGATTGTGGATAAGATCAAAGATTTCTTCGGGCGGGGGAAAAAACTACGGGAAAAGGCCGCAGCAATGCAGGAGAAAGTAAAAAATTTGCAGGACCAGCTGGGAGACACCGTAGAGGAAGCCAAACAAAAAGGCCAGGAAATTGCCGACCAGGGAAAAGGCGCCCGTCAACTACTCGATCAACTAAAAGACCTGCAAGAGCAGCAACAGGCACTCCGGGATAAGCTGGCAGATAAGCCCCGTAGGATCCTGGATGAATTGACCGAGGCCGCGAAAGCGGCGGAACAACGTAGTGAGGAATTACTGGACCAGCTAAAGCAAGGAACAAATGATCTTGGTAAGCTCAGGCAGGAACTGAAGGACCTGGAAGACAAGAAAAAAGCACTCGATGAACGAATCCGCCAGACAAAAGAGGACCTTCAGCAAATAGAAAAAGACGAAGAAGCGCTGGAACAAGCCGGCCAGGACCTCCAGGACGAGGTAGATCAGCTCAAAAAACAGGAAGAGTTGAAGGAGCAGGTAGCAGACCTGGAACCAACGACCGCCTACGCCCAACAGGCGGCAGCTTGTGAGGAGGAGCTGCGCGAGTTGCTCGACAAGCTCGCCGGCGTAGAGCAGAAAAAAGAGAAGGCACGATCCGGGCTCGGCAAGCTGCTGTCCTTCCCCGGCAAACTGTTAGGCAAGGTGACTGGCTTTATCGAAAAGCACTCCGGACTGAAAGCCATTCTAAGTGCCCTGCCCGGGGTGGGCAACCTGGTGAACCTGGTGGACGGCTTATTCGGGAAAAGTAAGCTGATTGCCGGTGCCCTGGAGCTGATTACGGGCAAGCAATCTAAGTTGATGGACACCATCAACGGGATTAGCCAAAAAGTGGAAACGGTAAAAAATAAGGTCCAGGGCCGGGTTGACCAGGTAACTAAGGTCAAAGATCAGATTACCGGCTTTGCGCAGGAAAAGACGGATTTACTCGACGTGCTGGGTAAGCAAATTGATGACCTCAACCCCGTACAACAACAGGTCATTGACCTGGTGAGGAAGCATAAACTTCTGGGCGAGAACTCTGCTTGTAATGATTTAAACCAGGAGGAAACGGAGGTTGAGGAATTGGAAGAGGAAATCGACGAAGTTGAAGCACAAATTACCGAAATAGAAGATGAGCTTACGGACCTGGAACAACAGACAACGGAAATTGAGGAGGCTACCGAGGAAGTAGAAAATCAGGTAGCGGAAGTAGTTGAACAGGAAGAAGAAGTTGCTGCGGAAGAAGAGGCCATCAAAGAGGAGTTTGGCCAGGACATGGAGCTGGAGCCGGTTACGGTGGAGGAGTGGTCGGAATCTTTTGAGGTTGTCCGGCCTTACTGGGAAGCTACGTTCCACCCTGACGACGAAGTGGTCGAAGGTTATCAGGGACGTTATTTTCAGGTTCAGCTGAAAGACGCGGACAAGACCATCAAATTGCTCTTTGGGCCAGGAGAGTACCACATGAGTAAAACGGATTTCCGGGATAATTACGGCTCCGTCATCGGAGCCTTTGTCACTGAAGCACTGGCGGCTATTCGTAAGCGTGACCGGGACGGGGTAAAGCTCTTCGTTCAGGGCAGCGCCGACATTTCCGGAGCGACGACGTTCCGCGGCAACCTGGATGAGTCTTACTACTACGATAAACTTAGCTTGCTCCCCATGAAGGGAAGTGAAAACTTCTCCGGTCAGGAAACAAGTACATCCATTCCCGCAAGAGGCTTTACCAATGAGCACCTGCCCAATTTACGCGGCCAGTTCATGAAAGAAATGATCAGCGTGTATTCCAAAAAATTACAGCCCATTCTGCTGGAAGGCTCCGTGAAGAAAGAAGTGGACAAGGAAGACCGGAATGCCGTCATTTATCTTTTCCTGCCGGCCACTTTGCTGGATTTGGACTAGTACCCTGCAACATAGTTTTTACGCCGGTGTTTTGGCCCCTGGCCAGCGGAAAGATTGCGAACACAGCCATAGCTACGGGAGTAAATTTTTTCGCGAAGGCAGGGGCCAAAAGACCGGGTAAAAACAGCGCGTACCTAGATTACAGTACACTGGTCTCAGCGTTCCCAAAAAACATTCAAAAGCTACCGAGGAACCTTTCGAAATTCCGTCTGTGCGCTCGTTCTTCCGGCTCCAGGGAAGGGTTATTCTTCTTGCGAAAATGAATAACGGTTACTGCACCCTGGTCATTATGGATGGCGACGGAGCCATTTAGTTGCCGGCTCATGCTTCGCAAAATGTGAAAGCCGAGGTTCCCTGATTTTGCAGACGTCACCTCTTCCGGAAAGCCCGGCCCATTGTCCCGGTAAGTGAGCACAAATTGGTTTTCTTCCGTTACGGAAATCCTGGTTTGGATGTTGAGTTGATCGCCTTCACCTTCTCCGGTGGCGTATTTACGGGTATTAACGACTAATTCATTAAGCATCATCCCCAACGGCACTAAGGTATCCTGGTTAAATTGCAGGTCAGGCAGATCGAATACAAAGTTGGGCGCAAGATGTTCTCCCCAAAGCCCCCGCCAGTGGACGGCGAGGTTGCGCAAATAAGCTTCAAAACTGTTGACGGCTACGCCATCACGTTGGTAGAGCATTTGGTGTACAGAGGCAATGGTGTATACCTTTCCTGAAATGTCCTGCAACAACTGCAAATCCTGCTGATCAGGCCGGTTGGTCTGGTGCAGGTCCAACAAGCTGATGATGAGCTGTAGGTTATTACTGACCCGATGGTGGACTTCCCCCCGGAGTAATTCCTGGTACTTAAGGGCGCTGCGTAGTTTATTATTGAGCGTATTAAAGCGGAACAGAAAGTAGACGAGCACGCCACACAAAAGCACAAACAGCCCCCCTACGGCAGACCACATCACCGAACTGTAGTGCGCAAATTCCAGTTCTTTTTGCTGGTCCTGAATGATGGACCGCTGTTCATTTAGTTCGTAGGTCCGGGTTAGTTCCTGCAATTCCCGCGAATCGTTCTCTTCCTTGAGGGCTAGCCGTATCTCATACCAGTTCTCCCGGTAACCGAGGGCTTGCTCGTACCGCTCCAACAACAGATTTGCCCGGTAGAGCAAGTCATTACCGTACATTTTATCATAGTTAGTCATCTTATGGCCGGCCACGGCGAAAGCCTCTTCTACCAACTTAATAGACTCTTCGGGTGCGCCCAGGTCAAGGTGTACCTGGGCCATTTCCATCCGCACGTGCGTCTGCCGGTACAGAACACCGGTGCTGTCAAATACGGGTAAGGCCTGGCGAAACAGGCTCAAGGCTTTTTGTAGGTCTTGCCGACTCCGGTACATGATTCCCCGCCACAGCAAATTATCAGCGACCAGATTGGCGGGGCTACCCATCTGGCGAACAATGTGTTCGCAATCTTCCATTAGGGCGAGTCCGGTAGTTACGTCTCCGCTTTTATAGTGCGTAACGGCCAGGTTGAGTTGTGCGTCGTAGCGTACGTGACGGTCATCCCCTTTTTCGGCTAATTCAAGTACCCGGCCGTAATAGCGTAAAGCATCTTCCCAGCGTCCTTCAATTTCCACTGCGCGGCCCAGCCACTGGATAAACCTGATGCGTTGGTCTGGCAGCTCCAATTGAGTCGCCAGGTCATATCCCCTGAGCGCTAAACGAGAGGCCTCTTCTGATTGATAAAGGCGATAGTGACACTTTATGTACTTATCCAGAATGTCCAAATAGTATTGTGGAGTTGCCACGGAATCAACCAGGGAAAGGGCCTGGGCAATGGGAGCTTTTGCCTCAACGAAGTTGTCCTTCTCATCACATAAATGGACGCCGAGTTGAAAAAGGCTGTCAATTCTACCCGTAGGAACAGGGGTATTCCCTTTCAGGTAAGTACCCAAAAAGCCCAGTAGCCATACAGCAAGCAAATACTTTTTCATTGAAAACCAGCCAATCAGTAACAGTCTGCGGACAAACTACGAAAGGAATTCAATATTCGGCGAAATCATAATGGATCAGCGTAGGGACAAGGAGGCATTTTCAGGACTTCTTGTCGTCTGGCACGTACGTACTACAACTAAACAAGACTACATCGCCCAGTCGTTTGTCCCTGAAGCTGCCATCACGGAGTGGAGATGCCTGCGGATTATCCCCGTTTTAATGGTCCAGCTATGTTCAGGCCTGGGTCAAATTAAGCCGGTCAAAAATTTCTTTCCGCCGCCCGCGGCTTACCGGCACATGGAGATCTCCGAGAACGACGTCCTTCATCCCGTAACCGGTTACTCTTTCCAGATTAACAATATAGCTGCGGTGCGTTTGTACGAATTGTCGATTATTTAGTTTTTCCAGAAAATCCGTCAGGGTAGACCGATCCAAAAGGATCTGCCCATCGGCTAATTTTATACTTACGTAGACGTGTTCAGCCCTGACGTAAAGAATATCGGCACTATTAATTCGGTGATGTGCACCTCCGTTTTTAACGGTAATCATCGCCCCCTCCTCCTCTTCTTCTGTTGCATTGAACAGGGACACGGCAATGGTAGTCACCAGGCTACTTACTTGCAGGGGCTTACTTAAATAGCCTGCCGGGCGTGTCTGCTTCGCTAAACTAAGATAATGATGGTCCATCTGAGATGTCAGGTAAATAAATGGGGGGGGAGCGGGCTGTTTGCGTAAAAAATGCGCGAAATCAATGCCCGTCTTTTTCCCACTCAGCCTGATATCAATGATAACTACATCAGGTGAGAATTGCTCAAAGTAAAGGACAGCTTCCTCATAGGAGATAGCAGACCCTATCACCTGATAGCCATTCAATTCGAGATGAATCGCTATCGTATCGGCGATAAGTACTTCATCTTCAACAATCAGTACAGTTGCAGGGGTAGACATCTGAGGTTGTTAAAATAGATTCTCCAAATTACAACCCTCCGGCTAACCCGGTGTACTTCCCTCCCTATTTGTGCTGAATGGTCGCTTATTTGTGCTGAATGGCGGAGTCCTTTGGTCAACACAGCTCCGTGCGTTAAGGAGAAATGCAAGGATAAACAGGAGTCATACCGAATTTTGGCCTTGCCCGACCTCTGTTTACGCTACAACAAGGGTGATGCGCCTGACAATTACAAATTTGGTATTCGTTGACTCTTTACCCTCCCATAAAAGCATCTGATTATCAAACACTCGCAACCTCCACCTTGTCACTTATGTCCGTTCCGTCAGAGATTTATTCTTCTAAGCCACATCCTTCTCGTCACTTGAATGTTTATCAACCAACGACTTTGATAGCTATTTACTATGACCCTGCAACAGCTGCGCTATTTAATCGCCCTTGATGACCACCGGCATTTTGGCCGGGCTGCGGAAGCTTCTTTTGTAGCCCAACCAACCCTTACCACTCAGTTACGAAAACTGGAGGACCACTTAGGCGTACAACTCATTGACCGTAAGGCAACTCCGGTTTGCCCAACACCGGTGGGGGCCAAAGTCATCGCACAAGCCCGGATCATCCTGGACGAAGTCACCGGTATGCGGGCATTGCTCTCCGAAGAAACTGAAAGCCTCTCGGGTACCTACACACTCGGAATTATTCCTACGATTGCGCCCTACCTGCTTCCCTTGTTTATTCAGTCCTTTACCCGGCTGCATCCTGACATTAAGCTCATCATCAGGGAAATGCAGTCCGAGCAGATTATTGAAGGTTTACAACGCAATCAGTTGGACCTGGGGTTACTCGTCACGCCACTAGACGAAAAGCAGTTGCGGGAAATCGTCTTATTCTACGAACCATTCCTCATCTATGCCTCCCCGAATGAGGAGATACTCCAGCAAAGTCCTTTGCTGCCTGACCACGTGCAGCGTAAAGACCTCTGGATTCTGGAACAAGGTCACTGCTTCCGTAATCAGGTACTGAATATTTGCACCGTCCCTCCGAAACTCTCCACCAGTACATCTGCGCCGGCCACCAGTTACCCGGCAGAAGATCACCGGGCTTTCACCTTCCAGGCCGGCTCCATCGAAACTTTAAAGAACATGGTTCGCAATAATCTGGGGTACACCATTATCCCGGAAATGTCCGTTCATCCGGAACTGGACCGGGCCCTCGTCAAACGCTTTGCGGAACCGCAGCCCGCCCGGGAAGTTTCACTCGTAGTTAATAAGACCTTTACCCGGGAGCAGCTACTCATCGAATTACGCAAGGCAATCCTGGCCGTCGTACCCGACAGTTTCATGAAGAATGAGCGTTACGTGGGCATTGCCTGGCGTTAGCAAAAACGGCGACCTCCTACCCCAACAGAGGAATCCCGGCAAATTGGGGGCTGTTCCTCTGCAAGTGTCGATGTTATCACCACCTACAGCACTAAAAAGCGCGAACGCAGGTGCAAAAACCAGGTAAATTGGCAGAGGAAGAAGACGCCTTGAAATTGAAGAGTCCCGCAAGTTGGCCCTGGAAAGGGGCAAGCCTTAATGTACCACTACCCTGGTCGTCCGGATGCCTTTGGCCAGACGAAGTCTGGCAAAGTAAAGCCCCGCGGGCAAACCTGCCGCCAGTACCACCTGGTTCTCTCCGGCAACCCCGCTTACTGCCTTTTGTCGCACGATCTTTCCAGTCGCATCCACCAGCTCAATATCCAGTTGCTCCGCCTGACGAAGGGTAAATGCCAGACGAACCACGTCAGTAGTCGGATTAGGCTGTACCGTTAACGGAAAATCGAGCTGACGACTGGGTGTCAGACTGGTCGGCTCGAGGCTGTAACTGTCCAGATTATCGTAGAAGTAGGTATCTCCGGTAGTTCGGTCAGGGTCGATCAATAACACCATTTTCCTGATGCCGGTAGCTGAAGCACCATTATCGGGCCGGTCCAGCAATTCAAAGGTTAACCGCTCCCATTCCCCCTGTTTAGTTGTCCGGGCCCGGTAGCGGCTGTGGCGTCCGGCCGGATAGTTGTCAGCAGTCGCCGCTGAAGTCTCTAATTGCAAGAGTACTTCCTTCCCGGCGAAGGCATCGGAGTAGATGTCCATAGAAAAGCCCATGTTACCGTCAACAAAATTGCCCGCATTGGTAATGGTGGAAACATCATAGACGATGACATCAAACTGGTTTTGGTTGTCCCGGACGTACCGGCCACACAACGCCGAGCTGTTTACGGCATCCGCGGCGGGGTTCGGCACTTCCGTAAGGTCACCCGTCGAGAATTCATACACTGCCCGGGCTTCCTCATCAAAGTTTTCAAAGCTGTAATCGTAGCGTAAGCTCGGAGCAACGTAGACCTCCGTACTGACGGTATATTCTCCACAGGCAGTAGTGATGGTAGCGGCAACGGTACCGCCGCCAGTCGGGAAATCCACCAAAATCCCCGCAGGGTTACTGTTATCCGTAATTACGGCACCGGCGGGAACGGACCAGGTTATGGTAGCGCCGGCCGGAACGTTGCCAAGCGAGTACGCCACGTTGGTGGCACCAGCCTCCAGATCGCGCAGTCCGCGTAAAAAAGCCGGGGCAGTGTCGTAGACCCTTACGTAGTCGACCACCATTTCGGCCGGAAAAAAACCACCGCCAATCGACCCGCCAAAAGTTCCGCCGATGGCCAGGTTGAGCAGGAAGTGAAAATCCTGATTAAAGGGCCAGCGCTCTCCGCCCAGACTCCCCGGTTGTTTATTACCAAAGCGATAACCGTCCACAAACCAGGTAATGCTGTTTTCGCGCCAATCCACCGCAAAGGTGTGGTATTCATCCGACCAATCCCCGCCATTTAATTCAATCTCTGAACCGGTCATCGAGTTATTGGGAAACGGTTGGCCGTAATGCAGCGTACCGAATAAATTATCCGGAGCGCGCCCTACCCATTCCATGATGTCAATTTCTCCACTTTGCGGCCAGCCGCCGTAGACTTCGTCGGTACTCAACATCCAGAACGCGGGCCAGAGGCCACGCCCCGGAGGCAGCTTGATCCTGGCTTCCAGGTACCCGTAGCGAAGGTCAACCTTACCCTTGGTGTTGATGCGGCCCGAAGAGTAGGATCGCCCGCCGGCAGATTCCTGCCGGCAGGTAATGGTCAATTTTCCATCCGCGACAACCACGTTATCGCTTTGGTACCACTGCTGCTCGTTGTTTCCCCAGCCACAAATACCAAGGTCGCAACCATCCCCCGTCTGGAAGTTCCAATCGTTCGTATTCAGGGAGGTGCCGTCAAATTCATCCGACCAGATCAGGGTCGGGCACTGGGCAAACACTACGTAGGGAAATACGAGCAGGGGGAATAATAATTTCAACATAAGGGGCATGATAGTTTACGGCGAGTAAAGTAGGCAAAAAAAATTGCTACGCCGGCCGTGGGTAGCAGGAAATGCACCACCAGTTCTAAAATTCCGGCCTTTGCTAAGGCCCGGTTCCGCGGCAATATTGGCCATTTGGCGCGGCCGCAGGTGCAGGGGGAAAGTACCCGGCAAGGTGGACGGCTCCTTCTACCTACACCCTGCACCTGCGGCCCCGCCCCGAGCGATTTTCATCAGGCAATCGATAGTTAAAAACCCGGCATAGGGTAATTGTTGCTCTAACAATTTGTACTTTTGCACCAAGCAGCGGATCAAAGATTCATATCGTTAAAAAAGCACATTATTCGTTTTACCACCACTCTTTACTTACTACTACGCCTCCATCTATCCTATTACTTTCAAAGCAGCTGGTACTGTATTACCAGCTGATCAACATCGGTACCTGGCGCTTTAGCGCAAGTATATAGTTCTCCGGAGTCCACCTGTCCGGTGAACAGATCTATTATTTTTTCTAACCAATATTCACTAGAATGAAACAGTTAATTTTTCTTTTCATACTCGTAGTGGGCGGAGTCGGCAGTATGCTGGCGCAGCGCTCCATTACGGGAACCATTACCGATGGTAATGACCCGCTGATCGGTGCCTCGGTCCTGATCAAAGGCACTACCACTGGTACCGTGACTGATTTTGACGGAAATTTCAAACTTTCAGTTCCGGCAAATGCGGAAATGCTCGTCGTCAGCTACACGGGTTTTGCTTCTCAGGACGTGCCACTGACTGCGGCCAGCAATTACGACATTTTGCTAGCCGAAGGGGTACAACTTTCTGACGTGGTCGTAACGGCCCTCGGCATCAGCCGCGAGGAAAAGTCGTTGGGCTATGCCGTTGACCAGATTGATGGTGACGCTCTTACCCGTACCCAGGAAAACAGCCTCGTAAGCTCCCTTTCCGGTCGCCTGGCCGGCGCCCAGATTAACAACTCCAACAGCGGGTTGGGTGGTTCTGCCAACATCATCCTGCGTGGTGCTACGTCCGTTACCGGATCCAACCGCCCGCTGTTCGTAGTGGACGGTATTCCGATTGCCAACAACAACCACAACGGTTCTGCGGCAAGCGTTGCTTCTGCCGGCCGTGACTACGGTACTACGGCTCAGGACATCAACCCGAACGACATCGCTTCGGTATCCGTCCTCAAAGGCGGCGCGGCAGCCGCACTGTACGGTTCGCGTGCCTCTAACGGGGTTATCCTGATTACGACGAAGTCCGGTAGCAGCCGTAAAGGTATTGGCGTTACCGTTAGCTCCGGCATGACGATCAACAACGTAGCGGTACTGCCGGACTACCAGAACAAGTACGGTGGTGGTTACAGCCTGGACTTCCAGACCTTCGAATTCGACCCCTCCGTTCACCCAGCAGACTGGGCGAGCTTTGACGGACAGCAGTACCCTGAGTACTATGCTGACGAAAGCTGGGGCCCTGAGCTGAATGGCCAGATGGTCCGTCACTGGGACAGCTGGTACCCGGGTGAAAACTTTGGTGAGCTGCGCCCCTGGTCCGCTAACCCGGACAACATCAAGAACTTCTACGACACGGGTATTTCCCTGGACAACAGCATTGCTGTTTCCGGCGGTAACGATCAGTCGCAGTTCCGGATGTCTTACACGAACAGCGACAACAACGGTGTTTTCCCCGCATCCAAACTGAACCGCAACACCATCAGCATCAACGCCAGCCAGAAAATGGGCAGCAAGTTGACGGCTAGCCTGAACGGTACCTACGTAAACACCCGTGGTGAGGGCCGCCCGGCCATCGGCTACGGTGGTTTCGGTGATGCCATCAACGTACAGGCCAACTTTAACGAGTGGTTCCAGCGCCAGCTGGATATGGACCGCCTGGCCAACTACGAGAACCCCGATGGTACGCCCCGTACCTGGAACCTGCGTGGTCCGGACGATCTGCGCGCGCAGTACTGGGAAAGCCCTTACTGGGTGGTTTACAACGACCGTGGCAACGATAACCGTGACCGGATGTACGGTAACCTCAGCCTCAAGTACGACATTCTCCCCGGCCTGTCCATCACGGGTAGCGCCCGGACGGATTACTACAATTTCTCCGTAAACGACCGGCTGGCTTCCGGTTCCGCAGCCAACATTGCTTACGCCGAACGTCTGAACGTCATCAACCGCGAGAACAACTTCGAACTTCTTGCCAACTACAATACCAGCCTGAGCACGGACTTCACCGTCGACGCAACGGTGGGCGGTAACCTGCGCCAGGACGAATACAGCAGCAGCAGCTCTAAGACGAGCGGTGGCCTGAGCGTCCCTGGTCTTTACACGATCGAAGCTTCCGTTGACCGTCCTTCCCGCTCCGACTTCATGAGCACCAAGGAGGTACAGTCTGTTTTCGGTCGTCTGAGCCTTGGCTGGCGCTCGCTCCTTTACGTAGACGTAACGGGACGTAATGACTGGTCTTCTGCACTGGAAGCTGGTAACAACAGCTACTTCTACCCCTCGGTATCCACCAGCTTCGTGTTCAGCGAACTCCTGGGTGACGATGGTTTCATCAGCTTCGGTAAGCTGCGCGGTGGCGTTGCTACCGTTGGTAACGACCCGGCCCCTTACCAGACGCGTGACGGTTTCTCCGCTACGGATCCTTACGGTTCTAACCCAACCTTCGCCGTACCAAACACCCAGGCCAACCGTGACCTGATTGCAGAGTCCATCACGACCATCGAAGTTGGTCTGGACATGCGCTTCCTCAACGACCGGGTAGGATTTGACGTAACGTACTACGACATTGAATCTAAGGACCTCATCATCAACCTTGGTGTTTCCGGCACGACCGGCTTTACCAACGTTTCCACCAATGCTGGTCTGGTAACCAACAAAGGTGTAGAGGTAAAACTTTACGGTACGCCCATCAAAACCCGCAATTTCACGTGGGAGACGGCCGTCAACTTTGCCTCCAATGAGAACGAAGTAGTTGAGCTGGCCGAAGGCCAGGACCTGCTTTCCCTCGGCAGCTACGGCACGCAGTTTGTAGCGCAGGTCGGCCAGCCTTACGGCACGCTTATCGGCCTTGGCTACGAGCGTACGGACGCTGGTGAGATCCTGATCGATGAGAACGGTTTCCCCGTACTCGCTTCCAACATCAACATGGGCAGCGTATTCCCCGACTACACCGGTGGTTTCATCAACGACTTTACCTTTAAGGGCTTCCGCCTCGGTTCCGTTATTGACTTCCGTAAAGGTGGTACGTTGTACTCTGTTTCCAACCGTTGGGGTACCTACTCCGGTCAGTTCTCCAACACGATTGGTCTGAACGCGAATGGTGTTGATATCCGCCAGCCGGTATCAGAAGGTGGTGGCATCATCGTTGAAGGCGTAACGGCCGACGGTTCCCCGAATACGACCTACGTGGATGCACAGACGCACTTCGGTCGTCTGCGTAACTTCCGCGAAGCCTTTACCTACGACGCCAGCTTCGTTAAGCTCCGGGAGGTAACGCTGGGCTACGACCTGCCCTCCAGCCTGCTGCAGAATACCTTTATTGGTACGGCTACGATCAGCGTCTTCGGTCGTAACCTGGCTATCCTGAGCAAGAACACGCCGAATATCGATCCTGAAAGTGCCGTTACGAACGACAACGTGCAGGGCTTCGAAAACGGTCAGAACCCTAGTGTTCGCAGCATCGGTGTGAACGTAAAACTTGGTTTCTAGTAAGCAGGACCACCGCTGGTTAGGCGGCGCAGCGCCTCGTAACCAGCGGATAACCTGTACCATTGCAACTATTCTCCGGCGCTGCCGGAACAATTTTAAAAACAATTACCATGAATCGCATTCTTTTTGCGTGTATGATCATGCTCGGCCTCACCGCTTGTACGGATGATTTCGAAGCCATCAATACTAACCCGAACAGCCCGGTGGCTGTTCCTTCTTCTTACCTGGTAACCCAGGCTCAGCGGGCACTTGTCGACCTGGTGGTCGGCGAAGGCTTTGCCGGTGTCGGCACTTACGGCCAGCACTACATCCAGCACTTGTCCCAAACCCAGTACACGGACGTTACCCGCTACGATGACATCCGCACCTCTTTCTACGGCTTTTACAACGGCGGCCTTGTCGACCTGGAGCGCGTGATCGAGCTGAATACGGACGAAGCCACCCGTGATGCCATCTCTGCTTCTGGCCCTAACGAGAGCCAGATCGCTCTGGCAAAGGTGATGCAAAGCTGGGCCTTTATGTCCATGACGGACTTCTGGGGCGACATTCCCTACAGCGAAGCCCTCAAAGGAGTAGCCAACCTGAACCCCAAGTACGACGAGCAGGAGCAAATCTACCGTGATATTGTGGCTACGCTGGTGGAAGCTGGTGACATGATTTCTTCCGACGCTGCGGGCGTTGACGGTGACATTATCTTTGGTGGTGACATGCAGCTCGTCCGTAAGTTTGCTAACAGCCTGATCCTCCGTGCCGGTATCCGCGTCTCTGACGTGGCACCAAGCCTCGGTCAGGAATGGGCGAACCTGGGCATCAGCCGTGGTGTACTGGAAAGTAATGATGAGAACATCGCCCTGAACTACCTCGGTGGTGGTGAATTCGCCAACAATACCTTCTACACCGATTTCCTGACGCGGACGGATTACGCCATCAGTGAGCCGCTGGTTGACTTCATGGCCAACCTCGACGACCCACGTATTCCCGTATACGCTCAGCCAACGGCGACCAGTGTTGCCGGCGGCAACCCAGCCTACGTAGGTATGGTGTACGGTGTGACGGAAAGCGAAGCTGGTCAGATTTCTGTCGCAGACGTTTCCTTCCCCGGTCTGGCTTTCGTAGGTATCAATGCCCCAGCGGTATTACTTACTTACAGCGAAGTGCTCTTCAACCGGGCTGAAGCGGCTCAGCGTGGCTGGACCGGCGGTGACGCCGAAGCCCTGTACGATGCAGCCATCACGGCCAGCATGAACCAGTTCGGCATTACGGATACCGACGCCATCAACGCTTACGTCAATCAGGAAGGTGTGGACTACAACGCTGCTGACTTCGAGCAACTGATCGGTGAGCAGAAGTGGGTTGCGCTGTTCTTCCAGGGCATGGAAGCATGGTCTGAGTGGCGCCGCCTGGGCTACCCGGAACTGGCTCCGGCTCCGGCAGCCATCCAGATAAATACCATTCCTACCCGTCGCGGCTACCCGGACAATGAATTCAGCCTGAACAACGCCAACTACCTCGAAGCACTCATGCGTCAGTTTAATACTGACGAAGACAAGCTGGACCAGAGAGTTTGGTGGGACGTTGATTAACTCCTCGGCTGATCCGTCAGTAAGGGCTATTATTCTGTAGCCACCCTGACAGAACATCATCCAATTGGTGGGAGACGAAGCTCGTTGCTTCGTCTCCCATTTTATTTTCGATACTTTGTCTACGTATGTGCCCACGAACTATCCTTTGCTATTGTCTGTTCTTCCTGCTCCTGACGGGGTGCCCGGCCGACCGGCCCATTGTCCCTACCCCCGGCACCATCCCCGAACCCGCCGCCAGTATTGATACCGGCCGCCTCGGCGAAGCAGAATACGTTATTTTCAGTAACGGGCGTCGTGGCATTCTCACCGCCTTTTACCGAAACACCTCCGGCAGTAGCAGGCTTCTCGAGCTATCTCCTCTCGACAACGGGCGAACCATGGAAATCCTCCAGGACGACACGGGCACGATCTACGACATTTTCGGGCACGGGGCAGGTGGCGCAAATGACGGCCAGAGCCTTCAGGCAGTTTCTCAGGGGTTAGCTTTCTGGTTGGTTTACGGTGGACTTTTTCCCGGCGCCCCCCTGGATGACTTGCCCGGAGCCGTTCCGGATACCTTGTCCTTACGGTATAACGGCACTTATGACATCCCCGTCAACAGCCTCTACACCGGGACTGGATTCGGGATCATTGCTCCGCTGGACAATCCGGAATTCATTGAGTTCAACCGTCGGACAGAAGCCATTCCCTCCGGAATTGAGGAAGATGATCAACTGGTCGGAATCAGCCTGAACGGTGACACCCGTCTTTACCCACTACCGATTCTTGCCGCGCACGAAATCGTCAATGATGTAGTGGGGGGTATTCCGGTAGCCATCACTTATTCCCCCCTTTCCGGTTCCGCCCGCGTCTGGCGCCGCCCTGGTGCGGCGGGTAACCAACTCGGCGTAACCGGGATGTTGGCTAATAGTGCCATGTTAATGTTTGACCGGTCACAGACCGCCAATCATTACCACCAGATTACCGGCCGGTGCGTTACGGGCTTCTGCCGGGATCAATTTCTCGAACCCATCAATTATCTAATTACTTCGTGGACACACTGGCGGAATTTGCTGTCTGAAGTAAAGGTCCTCCTCCCCTCCCCCAGCATCGATGTGGATCGGGCCCGGAGAATGGATCCCCGCATCAGAGGTACGGTGCCCCACGGCTTCCCGGTGGATTTCTTCGATCCACGCCTCCCGGAGAAAGAACTGACCTTTGGCCTCACCAACGGCCTGGAAGGGCGAAGCTACACCCTCGGTCAATTTGAATAGGAGCCCCGCAGCGGGGCTTGACAACTTTTGCCACCGCTGGAATCCCCCCTTAAAAAGCAGTCGGCACCGACCAGAGCTACTTCCGCCTGCCCTACCCCAACGGGGTTATACTTGACTTCAGGGTCCTGCCCACTGCTACAATAACTCTACCCTGCACCCGCGTGCGCGCCCCAAAAAGAAACCCCGTCAACACCAGAGGTTGACGGGGTTTGCGGTAATTCTGAACGCGGACTTCCTTAGCCGGCCTCCAGTGCGGCTGCACCGGAAACAATTTCGAGGATTTCCGTAGTAATTGCTTCCTGACGTGCTTTGTTGTAGCTGATCTTCAGCTCCTTCAGCAGTTCAGTAGCGTTTTCCGTGGCCTTGTCCATCGCCGTCATGCGCGCACCGTGCTCGGAGGCATTGGTATCGAGCAGGAAGGACTGGAACTTAGTTTTCAGGATCGTTGGCACCAGCTCTTCCAGGAGGACTTCCTTGCTGGGTTCGAAGATGTAGTCTGCCTTGGTGTGCTTTTCCCCCTCGTTGGCGGCGTGATCGTCCACCACCGGCAAAAACTGCTCTGCGATGGCAAACTGCACGGCGGCATTGCGGAAGCGGGCGTAAGCGACGTAAACACTGTCGTAGACCCCTGCTGCGAAACGGTTCATGATCAGTTCCGGCACCTTCTTGGTTTCCTCGAAGGAAAGATCAGCCATCAACTCCTGATACTTGGTATTGATGGTTACGCCCTGCTTGCCCCGGTAATTCCGGGCGAAGAATTCGGCTCCTTTCTTACCGATGCAGATGACTTCCAACTCGTTGTAGCCGGTAAGTTTCTCTTCGATGGCCGCAACCGCTGCCTTGATCACGTTGGTGTTGAAAGCTCCGGCCAGGCCGCGGCTGGAGGTAATGACCACCACACAAGCCTTATTGACCGGACGAACCTTATTGAAAACCGTTGACCCGTCTCCTTCCAGGTTGGAAAGAATATTGGTCAGCATTTCGCTCAGCTTCAGGGCGTAGGGACGCATTTCCGTAATCCGCTGAGCCGCACGGCTCATCTTGGCGGCAGAAACCATTTTCATGGCAGAGGTAATCTGCTTGGTGTTTTGCACCGATCCGATCCGCTCCCGTACTTCCTTTAAGTTAGCCATCTAGTTAGTATTGTAGTAGTATGGTAATGTAGTAATGTAGTCGGGCGGGAGAGGTAAACAGCTGCTACCGTGACCTCCCGGCCCGTAATAGTTCCGGTAGTTTGGTGGTCAGGAAGGGATTGTAATCGCCCCTGGCCAAACTACCGGACTACCTTACTAGCTAAACTGTGGTACTAGCTCCTCGGCCAGCTTATCCAGCTTGGCGAGGTCTTCCTTTTCGTACTTCTTGGCACGGAAGTTTTCCAGTACTTCGGGGAGCTGACGCTCTACTTCGCTCAGGAAGAGGGCTTCGAACTCCTTGATCTTGCTTACGGGCACGTCGGCCATCCGGTTGTTGGTACCGAGGTGGATGATGGCCACCTGCTTCTCTACCGCTACGGGGCTGTACTGTGGCTGCTTGAGCATTTCCACGTTACGCTTACCTTTTTCGAGGATGTTCTGCGTAGAGGCATCGAGGTCAGAGCCGAACTTGGCGAAGGCTTCGAGTTCCCGGTAAGAAGCCTGGTCAAGCTTCAGCGTACCGGATACTTTCTTCATCGGCTTGATCTGAGCGGAACCACCTACCCGGGAAACGGAGATACCTACGTCGATGGCCGGGCGGATACCGTTGTTGAAGAGCTTCGAGGTGAGGAAGATCTGGCCGTCGGTGATGGAGATCACGTTGGTCGGGATGTAGGCAGAAACGTCACCGGCCTGCGTTTCGATGATCGGCAGGGCCGTCAGGGAACCGCCCCCTTTCACGATACCGGCCTGCTTAAGGCTGTCCGGCAAATCGTTCATGTTCTGGGCAATCGCATCATCGTCAATTACCTTAGCGGCGCGCTCCAGGAGGCGGCTGTGCAGGTAGAAAACGTCGCCGGGGTAAGCTTCACGGCCCGGAGGGCGGCGCAGCAGGAGGGATACCTCCCGGTAAGCGACGGCCTGCTTGGAGAGATCATCATAGATGATCAGTGCCGGACGGCCCGTATCGCGGAAGAACTCACCGATAGCGGCACCGGCGAAAGGTGCGTAGAACTGCAGCGGGGCGGGATCTGCGGCGGAAGAGGACACGATGACGGAGTACGCCAGGGCACCGTTGTCTTCGAGCGTCTTGGCTACCTGTGCCACGGTGGAAGCCTTCTGGCCACAAGCCACGTAGATACAGTAAACCGGCTCACCGCGGTCGTAAAATTCTTTTTGGTTCAGGATGGTGTCGATGGCGATGGCAGACTTACCCGTCTGGCGGTCACCAATGATCAGTTCCCGCTGGCCACGTCCGATCGGAATCATGGCATCGATGGCCTTGATACCGGTCTGCAGCGGCTCCGTTACCGGCTGGCGGTAAATAACACCGGGAGCCTTGCGCTCCAGAGGCATTTCGTAGGTGGTACCGGAGATCGGGCCTTTGCCATCAATTGGCTGCCCCAGCGCGTTGACTACGCGACCAACCAGGCCTTCGCCAACTTCAAGGCTGGCGATCCGGCCGGTCCGTGAAACACGGCTGCCTTCCTGAATACCAATGGAGGTACCCATCAATACGACACCAACGTTGTCTTCTTCCAGGTTCAGAACGATGGCCTCCGTACCGTTGTCAAACGTTACGAGTTCACCGGCCTGTGCGTTTTCGAGGCCGTAGACACGGGCAATACCGTCACCAACCTGGAGTACGGTACCGTACTCTTCTAGCTCAGTGGCGCTGGTAACGCCAGCGAGTTGCTGCTTGATGATTCCGCTGATTTCGTCGGGCTTGATTCCAGCCATGGTTGCTATGCTTTAAAGATGCTTAGTTGTAGTTGATGTTGGGTAGTTCTGCACCGAAGCCGAACTAGTTAGCGAGTGTTTTTTTGATTTCACTCAGCTTGTGCGCCACGCTGGCGTCGTAGACCTTACCGTCGAACTCCAGGATAAAGCCGCCCATGATGGAGGGGTCTATCTTGGTTTCCAGCTCAATGGTTGCTTCCGTCTTACCGGCAGCTGCCAGCTGAGACTTGATGGCTTCCAGGCTGGCCGCGTCGAGGGCCGTGGCACTGGTCACCTTCACGGAAGTGATCTTATTCAGCGTTTTGTACTGGTCATTAAAGGCACCGAGAATACCGAGCAGGTCAGCTTCACGTCCTTTGGTGATGAGTACCTTGACGAAGGTTTTCGTCAGGTCGGATACGCCGGCTTTGTCCAACAACTCCTTGAAGACAGCTTTCTTCTTAGTGGCGTTGATGACCGGACTCTGCAGCAAAATCGCCAGATCGCGGTTGGCGCCCATAGCGATGAGGTCGTCCACATCTCCTTTGATGGTGGCGAGTTCGTTGCGCTCAAGGGCCAGGTCCAACAGTGATTTAGCGTAGCGGGTTGCTACTTGTTGATTGGTCATGCCGGGATGAGTAGTTGAGGTTCTTTACCAGTTCGTTTACCAGGGCGGTCTGATTGGCATCGCTTTTCAGTTCCTTCTGCAGGACCTTTTCCGCAATGTCAATAGCCATAGTGCCTACTTCTTTTTTCAGGTCAGCCATGGCACTGTCGCGCATGTTGGCGATTTCCCGTTGGGCATCGGTAGATACTTTCTGAGCGGCTTCCTTGGCTTCGGTCACGGCTTCTTCCTTACGCTTACGGGCAAAGGCCTCAGCGTCGGCGATGATGCGGGTGCTTTCTTCACGGGCTTCGGCCAGCAGTTTGGCGTTGTCATCCTTCAACTGAGCCATCTGCGCCTGTACGCGCTTGGCTTCGTCAATGGAATCCTGGATTTCTTCGTCCCGCTTCTTCAGGGCCTTTTGAATGGGCTTGAAGGCAGCACGGCCGACAAAGAAGTAAACCAGCAGGAAGATAACCAGCGTCCAGAGCAACAGCCCCGGATCGGGCTTAAGTACGTTAAAGTCGGCGAGAAGGAAGGAGTACATAATTCGTAAAATTTCTTACGCTTAAATAACAGGAGAAATCAAAGTTGGCACCGAAACCGCCGCCAAGCGCGGTTCGGTTCCGGTGCCGTTGTGGTTGTATTGCGGATCAATACTTCGCGTCGAAGTAATTAGGCGATGAGGCCTACAACGATGGCGAAGAGCGCAGCACCCTCAACGAGGGCGGCGGTGATGATCATAGCGGTCCGGATGTCACCGGATGCTTCTGGCTGACGTGCGATAGCCTCCGTAGACTTAGCACCAATCATACCTACACCAATACCGGCACCGAGTGCCGCAATACCTGCTCCAATAGCTCCCATGATTAGGAAATTTAAGCGATGAAAAAAAGAATGATTCGTTGACGCTGCGACCGTTGCCGCAACGGGTTTGTTTTTTAGTGGTGGGCTACCGCTTCCGCGTAAGCACTGCCGTGCGTGTGATCTACGGCATGGTCTTCGTCGTGGTGGTCATGATCTTCAACGGCTGCTCCGATGTAACTCGCAGCCAGGATGGAGAAGATGAACGCCTGCAGAAAGGCGACCAGCAGTTCGATCAGGTTCATGAAAGCCGTAAAGGCACCGCCGACGATCAGGCCGGTGATGCCACCGCCCGTGTTCGTACCGTTGTTGCCGAAGACGAAGGTCAGACCAATCAGGCTCAGGATGATGATGTGCCCGGCCGTAATGTTGGCGAACAGACGAATCATCAGGGAGAAAGGCTTAATGATCAGGCCCAGCAGTTCAACCGGGGTCAGGATGACCAGTACCCATTTCGGTACGCCGGGCATCGCGAAGATGTGTCCCCAGTAGTGCTTGTTACCATTAATGTTGGTGATGATGAACACCAGCAAGGCCAGGCACAGGGTCACGGCAATGTTGCCCGTCACGTTGGCGCTGCCCGGGAAGATCGGAATCAGACCGAAGAGGTTACAGAACAGGATGAAGAAGAACAGGCACATGATAAAGGGCTGGAAGCGTTCGTAGTGCTCCTCGCCGATCATTGGCTTGGTTACCTCGTCCCGGATAAAGACGAAAATCGGCTCAAAGAGGGACTGCATGCCACTGGGGGCCTTGCCTTCGTTCTTTTCGTAAGACCGCTTGATGCGTCCCCAAACGAAAATCAGCAGCAGAGCCGCCAGAAACATCGTAAAGACGTTCTTGGTGACACTGAAATCGTAGAAGCTGGTGATGCCGCCACCGACGAGTCCGCCATCCAGGGTAGAAGGCTGATCCAGTTCATATTCCTTCCCCTGGTAAGTTACCAGACCGAGGTCGCGTTCTTTACCGTCCACCTCGTGCGTCGTCATGTGTACGGCGTGATCACTTTCCAGGTCGACGTGGCCCATCGGGAAGGAAGGGTCCGCCACCCGGTTCACCCGGCCGTGGTTGAGGACGTAACCGTCAACGGCCGTTGCCCCGTGGTGAAACATATTGCTGAGACCAAACGTGAAACCGTGGCCCGGAGCGTAGAGAATCACCGGCAGGGGGATGGAGTAATGACCGAAAAGGTGAAATTCGTTCGCATCGGAGATGTGGCTCATGACCGTTCCGACCGGGTCGTAAGCAGCTTCATCCCCGTGAGTAGAACTATCTTGCTCATGGTGCTCTTCTTCTGGGTGCTCCGCTTCCTGAGCGAAGACAAATCCGGTGCTTAAAAGCAGTAAAAACAGCAGACGCAGGGCCAATTTCATAAGGAGAAATTTTCGGGGCTTTCCCAATTGAGCCGCAAAGGTACACCGTTCCTACTTATTATGCTAGTTACACTTAGGGTTTTTTCTCCTCTTGACGGGGTTGTGAGCAAGTAAGCACACCGCCGTCTTCCCTTTTCACTGCCACTGGCGGTTCTCTTCCCACATTCGTTTTGCGACGTAAGTTTTTTGGGCGCGGTCGCAGGTGCAGGCAAAGCAGTCAGGAGCAAGGTGGCAGCTGGTGCAGGGAAACGGCCTTCCCCAGGGCCATCACAAGCTCGTCCGCCGAGGCGCGAGGAACGAGCTGACTCGTCGGCCGAGCGGAGCGGAGACTTAAAACCCGGTCGGCGGACGAGTCAGGCCGCGTTGCGGCCGCCTCGGCCGACGACCTGGCTCGTAGGCCGAGCGGAGCGAAAAGCCGCCAGCAGCTAGCGGCAGCCCGGAACGGAATCAGCTCCCGGCGTCGCGCTTTGCCCAATTACCCTTCCTTGCACCTGCGTTCGCGCCCCCAAAAGCCCGCTTAACTAATTATCTTTGCGCGATCATTATTAAAGCCACCTAGCAAATGACCTCTCCTCTTGACCAAATGGTACCGGAAAGCCGCATCTGGATCTACGGCGCCGAACGCGCGCTGACGGATACCGAAACCACCGTCATCCGCAACCGCCTGCAGGAATTCGTTGCCGGCTGGGTAAGCCACCGGCGCGAACTGAACGCCGCCGCTGATGTCCTCCACAATCGTTTCCTGGTCATCTGTGTCGACGAAACCCAGGCCGAAGCCAGCGGTTGCTCCATCGATGGCTCCGTTCACTTTCTGCAGGACCTGAGCGCGGAGATGGGCGTGGACTTTTTCAACCGCATGCGCTTCAGCTACCGCGATGAACAAGGCAATATCCATACCGTCTCCCGCGAAGAATTCAAGGACCTGTACAAAAACGGCACCCTGGAAAACGACACCGTTGTTTTCGATCCCCTCGTCAAAGAACTCGGGGAACTCCGCCAGATCTTTGAACGGCCCCTGGAGGACAGCTGGCATTCAAGGATGGTCTAAAAAGCCTTCGGCTTCTTAGACGCGCTGCGCGCTTTTAGACGGCCTACGGCCTATTAAACGAAAGAGCCGCCAATCTCCCCCGAAAAAGTTTAAACATCTCTTTCTCTGCAATAAATTTGTGGAAATCGTACATTTACGCCCATGAATGAGCATCTTGACCCTTCTGCTGCAAATCTTCAACCGGAAGACGGGGCGATGGAGCGGGCCCTGCGCCCGGACTCTTTGGACGACTTCAGCGGTCAGCCCAAGATTGTCGAAAACCTCAAGATTTTCATTCAGGCGGCCGTGCAGCGTGGCGACAGCCTCGACCACGTTTTGCTGCACGGCCCCCCAGGCCTGGGCAAGACCACCCTCAGCCACATCATTGCCAATGAGCTTGGTGCAGAACTGAAACTGACCTCCGGGCCCGTCCTGGAGAAAGCCGGCGACCTGGCCGGCCTACTGACCAACCTGAATGAAGGCGACGTGCTTTTCATTGATGAAATTCACCGGCTGAACAACGTGGTGGAAGAGTACCTCTACTCCGCCATGGAGGATTACCGGATCGACATCATGATCGACAGCGGGCCGAACGCCCGCTCCGTCCAGATCAGCCTGGAGCCCTTTACCCTCGTTGGGGCCACCACCCGTATGGGCCTGCTCACCGCCCCCATGCGCGCGCGCTTCGGCATCAACTGTCTGCTGGACTACTACGATGTGGCCACCCTC
>JAUIIF010000294.1 GCA_030431945.1 Bacteroidia bacterium
AAACGGACACTTTGCTTTACTGAATAGTATTACCCACAAGCGTAACGGGGTAGGGCAGGGTGATGCGTACGAAGCCGTTGGCTTCCGGCGAGACGCCCGGGATTTTTCCGCTGCCGGAAAAATCTTGCAAGACCTGGGCGTGAGATCGGTCATCCTATTAACCAGCAACCCCGGTAAAGTCGCTGCGCTGGCGCAGCAGGGAATTGCCGTGGCGGGAACCAAAGACATTGTGCTACCGACGGAATAACCGCTGATGGCATTAGTCTTAGCGTAAAGGTGGCCCGCCGGCTTGTTCTCAAGCTCCTAACCTAATGGCCCTTGATCACCTGGCACGTCAGGCGGCTCAAGCACACAAGCTTCCCGGCTTCGTTGGTTATCTCGATGGACCATACCTGGACCGTTCTGCCAATCTTGACGGGAGTTACTTTTCCGAATACCTTTTCCCCTTCGTGGGCACTACGTAGGTGGCTGGCGTTTATTTCTGTACCGACAATGTGATCAACCCCCGGATTAGGTACCGCCAGCATTCCGGCAACGCTGCCGAGGGTTTCGGCCAGCAGGCAGGAAACACCGCCGTGCAGTAAGCGCATCGGTTGTACCGAACGGTGGTCAACGGGCATTTCGGCAATGAGGTAATCATCACCAAAGTCAGTGAATACGATTCCCAGATGTTCAACGGCCGTATGGCTGCCGGAGGCGTTAAGACCGGCAAGGGTAGGGGGAGTGTTCCAGATCATGCCGTGAAGGTAAGGTGGGCGCGGATAAGGTGACTGCCTGCTCCTTGCCCGGCCGGCAATAGTAGGTAATATTACTTGTTTTAGGGACGGAAATACCTTGTTTCTGCCGGGACTGCCCTTCCGGGCGCACAATGGAACTTAACTTCTGGATAGATTTTACACCTGGCTGGAGCTTGCCCGGCAGGCGTGACAGTAGATATCCTTGAATTATGGACCTTGAGTATACCAACCCGTTACTATGGGGAATTCCTTGTTTCATCGCCCTGGCCCTGGGGGAAATGGCGTACAGCCACGCACACGGCGATGATTCTCTGTACGACTGGCGCGATGTGGCCGTCAGCAGTAGCCTGGGCCTCGGAGCCATTCTGATAACTGCTTTGCTGCAGTTTATTTCCGCCGCGACTTTACTGCTCCTGACGTATGATTACTTTAACCCTGAAGTGGACGGGGTTCGCTACAACATCATGGGGTACCAAAGTTTCGGCTGGTCGATCGGTACCTGGTTGTTGTGCCAGTTGTTGGATGACTTCAGTTATTACTGGCGTCACCGGTTCAACCACACCGTCAGGTTTATGTGGGCGGCCCATCTGGTCCATCACTCCTCCGATCATTACAATTTCAGCATTGGTTTCAGGAACGGATGGTTCACCGTTATTTATAAGCCGGTATATTATCTGTGGCTGGCGGCAATCGGCTTCCACCCCGAAATGATCCTGGTTTGTATGGGGATTGAATCACTCTGGCTTTTTCAACTGCACACCTCCCTGGTGCCTAAGTTGGGCTGGTTGGAAAAGGTAATCAACTCGCACAAACAGCATGAAGTACACCACGCCACTAATCTTGAATACCTGGATAAAAATCACGGTGGAATTCTGAATGTATTCGACCGGTTGTTCGGTACCTGGCAGCCTTATGATGAGGCGATTGCCATCAACTACGGTATGTTACACCGGCCCCGGAGCGATAACCCGCTGGAAATTGTTACCCATGAGTACAAAAATATCTGGGCAGACGTCAAGGGAGCCCGTAACCCCTACGAAATCTTCATGTACATTTTCGGGGAGCCGGGCTGGAGCCCCGACGGTTCTACCTTGACGGTAAAACAGCTACAGCGACAACGCCCTGAATGACGCTGTGGCGGTTGTTTTGCCTTTCTGGAGCACAGCGATGGTCCTGGCCAAATAAAACGAAGTCCCCTTGCTACCGCTCCGTAGCCAATCGCGCAATTTCCACCATAACCTTGGCGGCAGCCTCCATTTCTTCCAGGCTGGCCCACTCGTATTTGGAATGAAAGGCGTGTTCACCCGCAAAGATGTTCGGGCAGGGAAGCCCCATGAAACTCAGGCGCGAACCATCCGTTCCGCCCCGGATGCTGTCGGGTTTCGGGGTAATGCCGACGTTCCGAATCGCCGTTGCTGCCAGTTCCATTACGTGGGGATGATCATCCAGTACCTGCTTCATGTTGCGGTACTGCTCGGTGAATTTGACCTCAATAGTACTGTTGGGGTACGTCTTTGCTACTTCCGCAACAATATCCTCCAGCACCTGGCGGTGCTGGGCCAGCAGCGTATTGTCAAAATCGCGGACGATGAAGTCGATGCGGGCAGATTCCGCCTTGGCCTCCATTTCCACGGGGTGGAGAAAGCCCTGTTTCCCTTCCGTTGTTTCGGGGCTCAGCCGGTCTTTGGGTAAGGCCGCAATAATGTCGGCGGCGATTTTTATCCCATTTTCCAGGTGGCCTTTGGCCATGCCGGGGTGGGCGCTGACTCCCCGGATGATGACGGAAGCACCATCCGCGCTGAAGGTTTCGTCCTGTAAGCTGCCAAATTCCTCTCCGTCAATGGTATAGCCGAAATCAGCCCCCAGTTTTTCCATGTCTACGGCGTTGACCCCCCGGCCGATTTCTTCGTCGGGGGTGAAGAGTATCCGCAATTTACCGTGGGGGCGGTCGGGCTCATTTACCAGTGTCTCTACGGCCGTCATGATGGCGGCTACGCCGGATTTGTTGTCCGCTCCCAGCAAGGTGGTTCCGGAGGCCGTAATAATGGTGTGCCCCAGGCAATTTTCCAGTCCGTGGTGTTCAGCCATCCTGATGACCACGTTTTCATCGTCCGGTAACACCAGGTCCTGCCCCCGGTAATTTTTATGCACGAGTGGTTTCACCCCTTTGCCACTGGCGTCCGGGCTGGTGTCCATATGACTGCAAAAGCAGATGACCGGGGCCTCCTCCTGCCCGGGCGTTGCGGGCAGGGTTGCGTAGACGTAGCCGTGCTCATCCAGGTGGGCGTCATCCAGACCCAATTCCTGTAGTTCCTGAGCGAGTACTTTGCCTAAATCCATTTGCTTTTGCGTACTCGGCTGGGTAGGGGAGTGTGGGTCGGATTGGGTATCGATCTGTACGTAACGGAGAAAGCGGGAGAGCAGGGTAGACATGGTAAAATATTAGTTGGTAATCGTTAGGGCGGCGGCGTAGACAGCCGCAGGGATAGCTGGTGGAGCGCACGGGCAACAGCAGGTTGGCGCGGCCGCAGGTGCAATGATAAGCTTGCCGGAGCAATCCCGTCAGTAATTTGCGGTGCCTGCTCTAAATAATCGCTTGCCTCCATTCGTTGTGGAAAAGCATCTTATCACCCGTTAAAATTATCTCAAATGAGATTAGTGTTGCTACTCCTTGCCCTATTTGTCCATGCCTCCGTAGTTTTTGCCCAAACTGAAGCTGATCAGGAAAAAGCCATGAGCCTGGCCCGGAAGGCTATTTCGATCATGGAAGAAGGGCAGACGGAGGAAGCCATTCAACTGCTGCGGGAAGCGGAGGAGCTGGACCCTGCAAACCCTGTTTTTCCCTACGAAATCGGCTACGCCCATTACCTGGCCGAAGCGTACGGCCAGGCCGCCAAAGTGCTGAAGAAAACGAGTAAAAGAAAGGATCCCGGAGCGCAGGTTTTCTCCCTTCTCGGAAACGCCTACGATAACCTCGGTAACCAGAAGAAGGCAATCAAGGCTTACGAAGCAGGCATTAAAGCTTACCCTGGTTCGGCCATCTTTTACGTTGAGCTGGGCATTCTGGAAGGTCGGCGGAATAAATTCAATGATGCCATCCGGTACTGGGAGCAGGGGGTGCGGGTAGACCCGAACTACGCCTCCAACTACTTCCACCTAGCCAACATCTTCGCCCAGACCGAAGAACATATCTGGACGGTCCTCTACGGCGAGACGTTCATCAACCTGGAACCCGGTTCCGGTCGGACCCAGGCCATGAGTAAAACCTTGTACCAGGCTTACCAGAAGGCGATTGACTTACGGGGAGATTCGGCGAAGGTCGATTTTGTCCGGCAAATGACGATGACGATATCAGACCTGACCAGCCTCAAGCTGCCCGCACCGATGATGTTCGGGAAAGCTATGACAATGGGGACACTGGCGGTTACCGGCCAGACGGAAACCGACGCAACGAACCTCTTGAAAATTCGTACCGCCTTCCTTGATAACTGGTACGACGAGGGCCACGCTGAAACCTACCCTAACGTGCTGATTGACCGCCTGCGGGCATTGCAGGGGGCCGGTCACCTGGAGGCATACAACTACTGGATCTTCAGCCAGGGCGACCCGGTAGCGTATGAGTTTTTTACCAGTGACAACGCTACTGCCTTCCGTGCTTTCGCCGAATGGTTCGGCGACCACCCGCTGGACATCCCGCAAGACCGGGCCCTGACCCGGGCTTCTTTCCGCTAGTAGCGGAAGGCCTTGACCGTATTGACGAAGGCTTTAACCCCCTCCAGCGGGGTATCCGGGTAAACGCCGTGACCGAGGTTGACGATGTGCTTGCCGCCGTAGGTATTTATCATTTTCTTGGTGGCGGCAACGATCTCTTCGTGCGGAGCGTACAACTGAACGGGGTCAAGGTTGCCCTGCAAGACCTTTCCTTGCACCTGCGTCCGCGCCAGCACCGGATCTGCGATCCAATCCAACTGAACTACGTCACAAGGCAATTGCCCGATTTGCGGAAGGGCATGCCGGGCGTCCTTGGCAAATATCGTTACCGGCACCTGACCACCGAGCTCTTCAATAATCAGGTTGATGTACCGGAGGCTAAACTCCTGGTAATGAGCGGGTGGCAATACGCCGGCCCAGCTGTCGAAGAGCTGGATAAGGTCAGCACCGTGGTGAATCTTACCTTTCAGATAGGCAGCGGTAGCCAGGGCAATACGCTCCAGCAAGTGGTGGGCCAGCTGGGGGTCGCGGTACAGCATTGCGCGTGCCTTGGAGAAGGTTTTGCTGCCGCCACCTTCCACCATGTAGGCGAAAAGCGTCCACGGAGCTCCGGCAAAACCGATGAGCGGAACCCGGTTATTTAATCCTTTTTTAGTGGCATCCAACGCGTCGTACACGTACCCTAAATGGCCGGGCGCATCCGCCGCCGGGCGTAGCTTTTCCACATCGGCCATGGATTTGATGACTTCCGGAAACCGGGGCCCGACTTTTTCCACCATGGTATAAGGTAACCCCAGGGCTTCCGGGATGACGAGGATGTCGCTGAAAATAATGGCAGCATCCACCCCCAGTTCATCGACTGGCTGGATGGTCACCTCCGCCGCCAGATCGGGCGTGGTAACCAACTCGATAAAACCACTTAATTGAGACCGCAGCGCACGGTACTGTGGCAAAATCCGGCCCGCCTGGCGCATGAGCCAGACCGGCGGCCGTTCTACTGCTTCGCCGCGGGCTGCGCGAAGGAAAAGGTCATTGTCGTAACGCATAGGCCGCGAAGGTAACTTCCAGCCGGCGCAGTCCGATCAGCCAACAATAAAGTTGACACTTCTTGGACAAGAAGGTAACAATTGACCCACTACAAATACCTTGCGCAGGAAGAATCCGGTACGGTAGCTGGCCAGGTGCTCTTTGAATTACTCATCCTGAATTTTCTTTAAATGAATAAAATTATTGTCATCGGTTCTTTCAATACCGACATGGTCATCAGATCAGACCGTTTCCCGCAACCGGGAGAGACGGTTATTGGCGGCGAGTTCGCTCTTTTTGCCGGTGGCAAGGGCGCAAATCAGGCCGTTGCTGCCGCCCGGCTGGGCGGCCACGTGCAGTTGGTCGCCAGGGTAGGAGATGACTTGTTTGGAAGTCGGGCCATTACGGATTTAGTTGCTGCGGGCATTGACTGCTCCACCGTCGGGCAAGACCCGCACCACGCCACGGGTACTGCCCTGATTACCCTGGACGCAGCCGGTGAGAACACCATTGTCGTTGCCCCGGGCGCCAATAATTCTTTGCTGCCCCGGCTGCTGGACCGGGTCGACTTTGCTGCTGCCCGGCTGGTTTTACTCCAATTGGAGATTCCTCTGGCGACAGTCCTAGCAGCCAGCCGGGCCGCA